>CAZXJK010000298.1:0-3584 GCA_964640895.1 uncultured Methylomonas sp. | reverse complement strand
GCCCTGCCGCCGTTACCCAACCAAACAACATACGCCAATGCATGGCAGTCATAAAGGATGGGTAGTTAGTCGTTAATCGGTATGCATGACGCATTCAAACATGAGGTCGTCAACGGATTCTTCGGGGTGTAAATCACCAAAATAAATGCCGCATTGCGAATCGGGTAGCCGATGTTTGACCACGCCATGGATGCTAATAGGAATGCCTGATTGGGGTAGCTTCATATCAATGGTGATTTGGTCATTGGTTTCAGCTATTATCGGTGAGTCTAACTTTATTTTGATACCTGAATAACTAATATCAATGACGATGCCATTGGTGAGTAATTCTTCATCAGGTGGTCGCTTAATGGTAATGTGTGCCGATAACTCTTTGGGCTCGATCCTATTATGGGCGCGTTTTTCAGCATTCATGTTTTACCTGTGTTCTATATTGTTAAGACGCAAGTGGCTCATAGAGCACCAAAAGAATTCCATTAGTTAGGCTGCTATGCCATGACATGCGTCAAATTAAGAAACTACAAGAATATCACAAAAAAGTTATGTATATACGCAAAAGGCATAAAATATTTATGTTATTTGAGCTGTAGGAATGGACGCATTATTTCGTATTTAAACGCGCTTCTATTTTTTGTTTATAGCGTAAATAATGGATAGCTTGTAACTGTTCGTAGCTATCAACCCCTAAGACTTGTAGAGGAACATCCACTTCAGTGATATGGATAGGGTACTGTTCTTGGCTTTGGCGTAGTTCATAAATATAGTTGGCTACCAACTCGAAGATATTGTCTTCAGTATCTGAACTGCAGAACTCTAGTTCATTGCAATATAAGGTATAAATAATTTCTGTTGGTGAGTTGTAAGTTTCGCCAGTAATGCGGATATTGAGGTAGTCCCAAGCAAGAGCAGGAGGAGCTGCGATCTGTTTGCTGCTGTATTGCTCTTGTGTAGAGTAACTTAGCTCATAATGTTCAATGAGTAAATCTGTTGCCAAGATACCGTTATTACTTAATGTTGCTAAAAAGTTGCTGTAAGCGGTTAATAATTGTTGTACTGAGGTATTATGATGGCGTTGTTTAAAAAGGCTGCCTTTTTCATCAATAATAAAGAGTTGAATATCATGTTCTCGCTGAAAATAGAAAACTTGGATGCTGTTTGCTTTGCAAAAAGAAAATAATAACGGGAGTGGGGTGTTGTCTAGGGTAGTGCCGTAAAAGTGAACTGGGCTAATATTGGCTTGTGGTTTTGCTAGTTCTAACAGTAACGCTTCGAGGTTGTTTGTTTTCCAGTAATGTAGCCCTGATTCTTTGTGTTGAAATAGGTAAAAATCTGGCCCTCCTGCAGCAATTAAACGTGCAGAAGTTGTGCTGGTTTGTTGGCTTAAAAGATGCGTGAGTTGTTTAAATAATGATGAGACTCCTAAAGCAATACTGTTGCCACGAATGGGAGTGTAGCATTCAATATTAGTCGGGAGTGGAGGGTGTGCCCTACAGCTGGCAATAAAGCAGTCAAACAAACCTGTTAAACCTAGAAACCGGGTGGTGGTGAGTTCCCCCCAGCTACTAATAGAAACTAAGTCAATGGTTTGTACAAAATTTTCACGTTGTGGTCCGTAACTTAAAATGTCTGAACGTTCACTGATGACAAAAGTACCATCGGTACGATTTATTTGTGCATCATGGCCGAGGTTAATAAATAATAAATTAGCCACAGTTCTATTTACTTTTTTATAAGAATTTAACGTTGTTAGGCTGGCCAAGTCGTGCTGCAGTATAAATGTTTTTAGTGCTTTTAGGGTGTTGTTGATGTCCGAGTTGGTGAATGATTGTTGGCTGGTTCTGATATGTAATTTTAGTTTTTGTTGATATAAGCCGTTAATCACTAACCAAGATAACATTTCTACTAAACTGCGAGCGCCTTGCTTAAAGGGTATAAGCTTCTTAGGGTTGTTAGCAGGGACTTCATTAGGAAATAGGCTCCAACTCCAGTGATTGGTATTGCTTTGGGCTTCAATTAAACTTAATTCATTGGCTTTATTGTGAATATTAGCGCGTGTCGTGATAATTTCAATTTTACCTGGTCTTTTTTGTAGAAAAGATTTTAATTTTCTACCAATCAGTTGAATATCCTTATTTTTTATCGTGTAAGCATTGGTATTCGAGAAGTGGCTAATGCGCTGGTAGCACAACTTAAGTTGACGAATAATAATGTCATTTTCTTGGCTGGCTTTTTGAATGTTCCATGATCTTTGTTGGGCAAAACTTGTCGCTAAGTTTGCGGGCCATTGGTATTGTCTTGCCATTTGCGCAATGATGGTTTCACGTACCGTGCGTTTTGCAACTGACGGCGCACTTTCCATGTCGCCCATAATTTTATAGTAAAAGCATTGTCGGGCGAAATTTAGCCGTTCCAGGTCATTTTCAGCCTTTAAATATTGTTCAGTTTTATGATAAATCAATACATAAGGGTCTAAAGCTTCCATATCAAAATATCCGCCTCGATAAATGTTAGCTTTTACATCTTGGCATAACCATTTAAGGTTAGGGTATTCACTGGCATAGCACTCCATTAATAGTAGCTTTAACAGTGATTTATAGGGTGAGTTAAGTGATTTATACAGGTGCCACAGCGTTGCAGTGACAAATTCTGCTGCTGGAATGTCCTCTAGGCTTCCAAAGTCGATAAATTCTTGGTCGGCTATAAAGCGTTTTTCTTTTAAATGTTGTACATATTGGGTGTAGTTATGCTCCTCTTGTGGTGGCACTATCCACCAAATAGGCGGGCGACCAGCAATATAAATGACAGTGCGATAAAACTCTTCGAGCAATAAGCAGTGCTGGGTTTGGCCGCTACTATCTGATGATAGGGGGGACTTTTCACCTTGAATAAAAGTTTCGCTATCAATTAAAAAAAAGTGTACTTCTAGGTCTAATGATTCTGACCATTTTTCAATTGCAGTTGCTTTGGCTTGTAGTTCATCAATTTCAGGTTTTAATAGGCCATGAGCATGACATAACCAAATATCAATATCACTGTGCTTGGAGAAGGCGATGCTGCTAACACTACCCATTAAAAAAACACCATGGATCGGGTACTCTCTGAGTGCGCGTCGTTTATAGTTGAAATGTTTGGAAAATGATTTAGCTTGTAGAATGGATTGGCGACTGGGGGTGTAATCAGGAATGCCTGCTACAGTTTCTAAAGAAATAAATCCAGGTAATAAAGGATGGTTTTGATGGAATAATAACGGTAATAATTCTAAGAAAATACCCTGCCTAGGCTGTAGAAAGGATTGAATGCGTTGCAAGCGGGTTTGGTTAAGGTGGATAAAGCGTTGCACAACCTTATGGATATCTTTTTTACTAATGTCTTCGCCAGGAGAGCCAAGGTGAATGGGAGAGAGTGTATTCATTAGTTTGATAGTATAGTCGTGCGGGTAAAGTTGGTGGGTTTATTTCATGAAATATTTTAAGTGATTGCAATGATAATTAAATAGACTTAGTCCAGATAAATGTAGTTTTTTCTATGATAGATAAGGCACTTGGAAATAAATAAGCATCCAATATTTGGGCAGGATTTTTGTT
>CAZXJK010000297.1:0-3603 GCA_964640895.1 uncultured Methylomonas sp. | reverse complement strand
CAAAAATTTTGATGACATGTCATGGCATCCGGGTATTGCCGGTACTGATGCTGAGGGCGGTAATAAAAAAGGCGCTACGCGTGTTTTGACCTTAGCAGGCGGTGGTACTGTGACAGAATTTCTTAAAAAGTATGATGCGAAAAAAATGTCATACACGTATAAAATTACTGATATGAGTGTTGTTAAAACAATTCAGCATTCTGGTCAAGATGAAGACATACCTGTTATTGCGGTTGATAACTACCAAGGTAAATTGACAGTTAAGAAGAAAGGCGATAGCACTGTTGTGGTGTGGATTGCGACTTATTACCGTGGCTATATGAATAATAATCCTCCGGTAGAGTTAAACGAAGAAACTGCTGATGAGCAAGTGACTGCTATCTTAAAAGCAGGTTTGACAAGTTTATTGCATAAATTTGAGCCTAACACATTACCTACTGCGATTACTTTTACTATGAAAAGATAAACCCTTTTATAGGTAATTTTATTGCCTGTAGAGTAGAAGGTTTCGGTAACTTATTAGTGGCTTATTAAATTGATAAGTTACCTAGCTTTCTTATTCTATTAGCTGTTATATGACTCCCTAATCAGTATCTAAATATGCCTTTCAAATTTTTGACTTCACTTTTTGTATTTGCCATTTTATTCATTAATAGCTCGATACTATTAGCCGAGTCATATGCTTTTATTACTAATCAGCTGGATGGCAACGTAGCTGTTATTGATTTACAATCTAATAAAGTGATTAAATCAATAGCTGTTAAAGGTAAGCCGGTTGGTGTTGCTGTTAATCAGCGGCTTAAGCAAGTGTATATCAGCACACCTGAAGGGGCAGGGTTTGTCGTTATTGATATAGCGAGTTTACAACAAATTAAGCAAGTGAAGGTTGGGGGAGCTTCGGTAGGTATTGCAGTAAGCCCTGATGGTAAGCGTATTGTTGTGGCAGATTGGTATGAAAATACCGTGTCTATTTTTAATAGTGCTGATTTACAATTAGAAAAAAAGTTAACTGTGGGTAAATCACCTTCTGGTGTGGTGATAAGTCCTGATAATCGTTGGCTCTATGTTGCTAATCGAATGGACAATACTATTTCACAAATTGATTTGCGGACATTTAGAGTGAGAAACACCACTAAAGTGGGCGCACATCCTTTTGGTATTAGCTTAAATAAAAAAGGTGACAGACTTTATACAGCAAATGTAGAAAGTAATGATGTATCGATGTTAGCTACCAAAAATTTAAAACGTTTAGCAAAGGTTAAAGTGGGAGGGCGACCTTATGCAATGACCTTGGCCTTGGATGAAACTCGATTATTTGTGACTAACCAAGATGATAATACTATTTCGGTCATTGATACGGCTACTTTAAAAGAAATCAAACAAATTGAAGTCGGTGATAAGCCGGAAGGTATTAGTACCCATGCCGATGATCGCCATGTGTATGTGGCGAATTGGTTTGATGGTACTGTTTCAGTGATTGATGCCAAGTCTTTAGCGGTTGTGAAAACAATTACCACTGGTGAGGGGAGTCGTGCTTTTGGTGATTTTATTTATTAACAGGATCTGCTGACGATAGGGAATATACTATCATCGAAAGATGTACTTTGTTTCTTATCCCATCCTATTCTATTCTGAGATAAGGCACTTGGAAATAAATAAGCATCCAATATTTTGGCAGGATTTTTGTTTGTCATTAGTGCTGTAGCAATAGGCGCATAGCAGGCTACGTAACTATTGCTACAGTACTGATGACGGACAAAAAAACCAGTAAAGATGGATGATTATTTATTTCCAGGTGCCTAAGCTAACCCAACCTACGTTCTAAATATTGCTCAAATTGCTTGATGGGCATGGGTTTTGCGTGCAAATAGCCTTGAGAATATCGGCAGCCTTGCTCTAGCAAAAAGGTTTGTTGAGCTTGCTCTTCAACACCCTCAGCAATCACTTCCAACTGCATGCTTTTAGCAATTAAAATAACGGCTTTTACAATAGCCTCATCATTACTATCTCCTGGAATATCACGTACAAACGACTGATCAATTTTTAGTTTTTTAACAGGTAAGCGTTTAAGGTAAGCCAGTGAAGAATAACCAGTACCAAAATCATCAATGGAAATTTTACAGCCTAAGTCTCTAATTTTTTCGAGTAATACAATGGCCTGTTCTGGCTCGTTCATAGCGTAGCCTTCGGTGATTTCAAATTCCACCCATGTTGGGTCACACTTTGTTTGTTTAAGGGTTTCTTTAATGGTAGTAACTAGTGTTTTATCATTTAGTTGTTTAACGGATAAATTAATAGAAATAGTTTCTATGTTGAGTCCTTTTTCTTGCCAAGTGTTCATATCCTGCATGGCTTGATAAAATATCCAGTGGCCTATTTCTAGAATCTGCCCTGAAGTTTCTGCGGCGGCAATAAATTGATAGGGTGTAATAAGACCTAATTCAGGGTCATTCCAGCGTATAAGTGCTTCAGCCCCTATGACTTTGTTATTGAATGCATCAATTTGTGGCTGATAATAAAGCACAAATTCATTATGGCTGATTGCTCTACGTAAGTTATTTTCTAGCAAAACTCTTTCTAGTGCTTGTTTAGATAATGCTTCAGTATAAAACTCATAACTATCGCGGCCATTTTCTTTGGCTTTATACATGGCTATATCTGCGAAGCGTAATAAACTCTCGGGGTCATTACTATCATCAGGGTAAATGGCAATGCCAATACTGGTGGTTAAATAAAATTGATAATGATCAATTGTTAATGGTTCTCGTAGAGTCTCTAGTATTGTTTGTGCAACATGACTCACGTCTATAGGAGTGTTGATTTTTTCCAGTAAAATAGTAAATTCATCCCCCCCAAATCTAGCGAGGGTATCACCTTGGCGCAGAATGTTTTTTAATCGTTGTGCAACTAATTTTAGAACTTGATCACCAATCGAGTGCCCTTGGGTATCATTAATTTCTTTAAATCGATCCAAATCAATAAAAAGTACCGCACTAAAGCTACCTTGCTGAGTACGTTGTTTACTGACTTGTGTTAAGTGTTCAAGAAACAGGGTGCGATTTGCCAAACCTGTTAAAGTATCGAAGTGCGCATAGCTTATGAGTTGTTGTTCACGCTGTTTATGTTCGGTTATATCACGAGAAACCCCCAAGATACTGGTAATATTACCTTTAGCATCCCACATGGGCGTTTTGATGGTTTCAAATAAGCCTTTATGACTGTTATCGGCAAAGTTAAGGTAGTTACTATAGGTCTGTGAAGTATTAGTCGCTACGTTATCATGATTATTTTTGGGTTCAATAAAATCATTAACGGTACGACCAATAATATCAGCTTCCTTTGCACCAATAAAACGCTCAAACATCGCATTACAGGCTAAATATTGACCTTGCGCATCTTGTAGCCATATTAAATCGGGGATAACGTCAAAAATAGTTCTTAAGAAATTACCTTGAATCAGTAATTCTCTTTGTAATCGTTTGACTTCTTTTAGATCAATATCAACACAATACATTTCGGAGTGTTTAGGGGTGACTTGGATCATAATGTGGGCTACCAACTTAAGACGGGACAAAATCTAAAAAAATAAGGCTAGCTCCGCTT
>CAZXJK010000296.1:0-3625 GCA_964640895.1 uncultured Methylomonas sp. | reverse complement strand
CCCTTCATTCTTGCTGGCCTCTACAGCATTTAGCCAATTTTTCGACCACATTAGAATAAGGGCTAAAGGTATTATTAAATTCTCGTCCCTTAGCCCTAAGAGTGCTAACCTACATCCTTAAAATTTTTAAAATTGAGTAACCAAATGATTAAAAATACAGCCAAAATAATCTGTAGCATCGCTTTTAGCTTGTCACTAACAGCATGTGGGCTCCAACAACCAGAGTACCTAAAAATGATTAGTGCGACTGAGTTAAATGCAACCATGCAAACTCAGGATATTTTTCTGGTTGATGTGCATATCCCTAAACAGCAACATATTAAAGGGACTGATTTATTTATCCCTTTTAATGCTGTTGCCAATTACCAAGCGCAATTGCCTAAAGATAAAAATACGCCTATTTACTTATACTGTCTTGGCGGCCCAATGGGTACAACAGCGTCGAAGACTTTACATGACTTAGGCTATACCAACTTGTTTAATCTGGACGGTGGTTCAAATGCATGGAAAAGAGCTGGCTTTCAATTTGAATAGGGTTGCATAAGCTATCTTGCTACTGTGAAAGTATTCAATAATTCTTCTGAAAATACAGATTTTGTTGGGGTTCATGCTTCACCCCAACTTACACATAATACTTTCACAAGCTCTAAAGACCCACGCCCTCTCTAGATTTATATTTCCAATCCCTTCTATAACATACAGTAGCCTACACGAAACAAAACAAAGGATGTTGAATCAATACTGATGCAAAAGATAGATAGCATTTTAAGCATATGAAACCCAATTATTATCAGCTTTGGCTACTAATTTTGCTGCTAATGGCTAGCTCAATAAGCTTAGCGAGTAGCAAGCCATTATTATCCTCTAAGCAATTGGTTAGCTTAGTATTACAAGCAAACCCACAATTGGAAATGGCGCAAGCCACATGGAGGGCATCTGTCGCGAGAATAGCGCAACAAACGAGTTTTGAGGATCCACTGTTTAGCTATACGATGGCACCACAAACGATAGCAAATAGCCATACAGAGTATGGGCAACGCATAGAAATATCGCAGAAATTACCTTGGCCAGGTAAATTACAATTACGTAATGATGTCGCTAGCCATAAAGCGGATGCTCATAACCAATCAATTCATAGCCTACGCTTGCAACTATCGGGAGCGGCTAGAACTTCGTTTACTGACTGGTACTATATTCATCAGGCCATCAACATTAACCTACACAATCAAACGCTCTTAAAAGAATTTAAAGCGATTGCCACCAGACGATATGCTACGGGACTGGCAAGTAAACAAGATGCTTTACGCGCTGATATGCAATTGGCTCTATTAGAGCATCAGGCAATTGTGCTAAGTCGTGAACAAAATTCGATCCGCGCACACATTAATACCTTACTTAATAAATTACCTGATAGCCGATTGAGCAAGCCAAGCGATTTAACTGAGGTTGAAGTTCTGCCGAAACTACCCTTATTACAAGCACAAGCGCTACACGCTCGCCCAGAACTAAGAGCTTATACCGCAATGCTGAGTGCAGCAAAATCAGAATCAGCACTAGCACGTAGAAATAACTACCCAGATATTAATGTAAAAGCAGGCTATAACAGTTTATGGGAAAACACCAGCAAGCACTTCACTGTTGGTATTGGCTTCAATTTACCCTTATTTCAAAGCAAGCACCGAGCAGCTGAAAATGAAGCACTTGCACACATTAAACAAGTCGAATGGCAGCGAGTTGATTTTATTGCTAAGCTGAGAGAAACCATACATATTAGCTATGCGCAAACTAGCGAAAGCATGCATGTATTGAGCTTATATAAACATAGGCTACTACCCTTGGCTAAAGAAACGCTTGCTGCCGCACAGTCAGATTATCAATCAGGTAGAGGAGATTTTTTAAGCCTTATTAGTAGTGAAAAAAATTATATGCAAACCCAATTACAAACTGTTAAAGCACTTGCCGATACCCACCGTCGCCTTGCAAAATTAGAAAGCGCCGTCGGCCATATTGAAGCGGAAGCTGTCAGCCAACCACCTTTAAGTAAAGCACAATGAAACGAGCAAAAATACTCTGGATATTAGTTATAATCTGCTTATTAGCTTTTGCTGCCAGCCAAACATTATTTTTAAAAGGGACAACTAAGCAACAAGGCTCTAGCTTACAAAATATTGGTGAAGAGTACTTTGCAGGCCCTTTCAAAATACAAGCTGTTATCGACCCACAACAACCTAGAGTGGGTAATAATCAGTTACATATTATTATTCGCGATAAGAATGACCAGCCGATCGACAATGCCAATATTAAAGCAGTTGCCGAAATGCCTGCGATGTGGTCTATGCCGACTATGTATGCACCCGCTGAAATAACTAGTACTAAGCCTGGACTATACCAAGGACAATTTGAACTGCCGATGATGGGGGCTTGGCCGTTGACATTAACAATTGATGCGGGCGCACAAGGGCAAGCACAAATTTCTTTTGATATGGGCACTAGCCGTAAAGGCTTAGCATTTTCGACAGCGACTCCCAGTACTTTTGCAATGCAATCTAATAATCAGTCCAACTCTGCATTACAAGCAAAAACCTTTAAAGTAGATAGTTACCGGCGGCAATTAATTGGTGTCACCACAGACATAGTGACTTGTATCAATATGACTAAAACCATTCATGCCAATGCACAAGTTAACTATGATCAAACTCGGCTAAGTGATATTAATCTTAAATTTGACGGCTGGATTGGTAAGCTAAATACTGACTATGTGGGAAAACAAGTCAAAAAAGGTCAGGCCTTATTTACTGTTTATAGTCCAGAGTTAATTTCGGGTCAAGATGAATACTTGTATAGTTTCAAGCGTAGTCAAACAGGCCAGAATAATCTAAAGGCGGTCGCTGCAAGACGTTTATCATCATGGGGAATTAGCCGTACCCAAATTAGAGCGCTAGCAAAACGCGGTCGCCCCCTTGAGTACCTGCCAATCTTATCCCCTGTTAGTGGCACCATTATTGAAAAAAATATTGTTGCTGGTTCCGCTTTTAAAACGGGTGAAAAGCTATTGCGTATTGCAGACTTATCAACAGTCTGGGTGGAAGGTCAAGTATATGAGTCTGACTTGCCTTGGGTAGAGTTGGGTATGAGTGCAGAAGTTACTTTAGCAAACCAACCCGACAGCTCTTACACAGGGTCAGTCACTTTTATTGAACCATTTCTGGATAACAAAACTCGCACTGCCCGCGTACGAGTTGAATTGGCTAACCCCGACGGCTTATTGCGTCCCAAGCAATATGTACACTTACAATTACAAGTTGCGCTAGGTCGTCGTATTGTCGTACCAGAACAAGCGGTGGTATTTACTGGTGAGAATCGGGTGGTATTTGTTGACTTGGGTGATGGGCTTTTACAAGCACAAAAAATTACCACAGGTGTCCGTAATGATGACTATATAGAAGTAGTTGACGGCTTAAATTATGGTGACACTATTATTACTTCCGGGAATTTTTTGATTGCAGCAGAAAGTAAATTAAAGTCTGGTGTCGATCAATGGTAATAACATTGATCACAATACTTTGTCATACTAAGGCACTTGGAAATAAATAAGCATCCAATATTTGGGCAGGATTTTTGTTTG
>CAZXJK010000295.1:0-3626 GCA_964640895.1 uncultured Methylomonas sp. | reverse complement strand
AAAATGAGTCTAACAGTCAAAGTCCTTCTAGGCATGATACTCGGTATTATTGTCGGTTTAATTATTAACCTCGGTGGATTGAATGCGCCAGGTTCATTTGTCAACGAAAACATTGTTAATGGCTTATTTCACGTTGTAGGGACAATGTTTATCAACGCTTTAAAAATGTTGGTAGTTCCTTTGGTTTTTTTCTCGCTTATTTGTGGTGTATGCGGCATTGGTGATATCAAAATGCTAGGCCGAGTGGGAGGTAAGTCATTTGCTTTATATATGATGACTACCGCTATTGCTATTGCTACCGCTCTTTTAATTGCCACATCATTTGGTATTGGTAAAGGTATGGAACACATTACCGATGTGGAGTTCATAGCAAAGCAATCACCACCATTAACACAGGTTATTATTGATATCATTCCTAAAAACCCCTTCAATGCGATGGCACATGGGGATATGTTACCTATTATTTTCTTCTCTATATTGCTTGGCATAAGCATGTTGTTAGTAGGACGAAAAGCCAAGGGGCTTGTCGAGGGCGCTGAAGTAGCTAATGAAATAATGATGAAAATGGTTACCCTTGTCATGGCGGTTGCACCTTACGCCGTATTTGCTTTAATTGCTAAATCTATAGCAACCCTCGGGCTCACGTTATTAGTTTCATTAGCAGGCTATGTTGCAGTGCTGGTGGGTACTCTTCTGCTCCATTTATTTGTCACCTTGATGATTGTACTCAAAGTTTTTTCTGGTTTAAGCCCTACCATATTTCTCAAAAAAATCAGAAATGCACAAGTCTTTGCATTTAGTACCGCAAGCTCTAATGCCACTATTCCGGTTACCATGAGAACAGTCACTGAACGAATGGGTGTAAATAACTCTGTAGCATCATTCACCGTACCCTTTGGCGCTACTATTAATATGGATGGTACCGCAATTATGCAGGGCGTTGCCACCGTGTTCATTGCTAATGTCTATGGTATTGATTTAGGAGTAAGTGGTTATTTAATGGTTATTCTTATGTCGGTATTGGCATCTGTCGGCACCGCAGGGGTGCCTGGCGTTGGTTTAATCATGCTGGCTATGGTGTTTACTCAAGTCGGCTTACCTATTGAAGGTATCGGCTTAATTTTAGGTGTTGATCGTTTAATGGATATGATCCGGACAGCAGTAAACGTATCAGGTGATGCCGTGGTTTCTAATATCGTAGCTAAGAGCGAGGGCAAAATGGATCTAGCTATTTTTAATGATCCTCGCGCTGGAACAGCCCGCAAAGGTGCTTTTCATATTGATGAAGCAGTAGGAAAAGAGCTGGCAGATACTGTTCAGAAAACACATGATCACACTTAGATTTTAAAAAGAGCATTAATGAAATATACACTTCTATCGGCATTAATGCTTGCTTGGGTGAATGCCAGCACAGCCGATGAAAGAAATTATAGCCTGTCGCAAGCACTGCAAAATGGTGATGCCTCGCTTGATTTATCTGTCGGCTATTTTAATCGAGGTTTTGATGCCCCGGGCATAAACGATGCAGAAGCATTGACCGCTGGGGGGATTGCCAAATATGAATCCGCAAACTTTAATAACTTCAAAGTGGGCTTAGCCTATTTTGGTAGTCATAGTTTGTTTGGCATTATTGACCGTGATAAAGGCCGCGCTACGGCCTATCTGCAATCAAATGGTGATGATATTGCCTTTTTAGGCGAAGCCTACCTTGACTTTGATACAGGCGTGAATCAATTAAAATTAGGACGACAACGCTTATCAACGCCACTAATGAACGATCATAATATCCGTTTATTACCTTCAGCATACGAAGCCGTAGTATTTCGTAATAAAAGTCTGGTCAATACAATTATCGAACTGGGTTATGTAACAAAATATTCAGGTTTCACGTCAAGGTTAAGTGAATTTAAATCACCTGATCTACGATGGGGGGATGATGGCTTAGCTTATATTTACATCACTACAAAGTTGGGCAATGTCTCATTACGCGGTCAATTTATCGACACCTTAGATGATTCAGGGCATCGGAAAAACTTCCGTTACCTTGATGCTGCAATGCCACTGCCTTATGGTGAAAACTCTTATATAAAAGCACAATACGGTGGCACAGCTTACCAAGTCGGTGACACATCTAAAATGTTCGGAATGAAAACAGGCACAAGTTTTGGTAGTGTTGATGTTGCCTTTGTTTATAATTCAATTAGAGATGCCAACTTTCAAGCCATTGAAGCCGGCCCTATGTATACCGATTGGCAACAAGGTTATGGTCCATACCAACCTAGTGATGCCTATGGTGTGCAAGTTATCTTTCATCCCAATGTAAAATCGAGTATTAAACTGGGGTATGTCGATGTCGATGGCAAAGACGGTTCGCGAGTTGATAAATATGGTGAATTTAATCTTGATGCAAAATACAATATCACCGACGTTTCCAGTGTTCGCCTACGCTACTCAACAAAAAACCAAGAACATGAGGATATTAAGGGTAGATATGATCGCGATGATTTAAGATTATATTATTATCATGATTTTTAAGGGATCCAGCCTTTTCCAAAATATTTCTCATGGATCTCATCATAGAACCCTTCTTCTCTAAGCTGTAACAAGGCAGTATTAACCTTTTCAAGGTGCGGTGAGTTTTCAGGAAACATAATGCCATAGTTTTCCAGATTAAACGTTTCTCCCGCCACTAACATCCAACTTTCTCCCTCATAAGATGCGTAGTGAGATAGAATCGGTAAATCGGCAACAATGGCACTAATTTTTTCGCTTTTTAAATCCGCATATAATGCTTCAATCGATGGGTAACTACGTGTTTTTATGCCAATGTCATGCAGGAAGTTTTGATGCGATGAACCGTTAGTCACGCCCACTTTTTTACCTACAAGATCTTTGTAGCTGGCAATGCCTGTTCTTAGCTCCGCAACAGTTAATGCCGTTGTTATTTTTGCAGTAAGTGTTGAAATAAAGAATAAACTTACAATGATCCAAAAAATTGCCAAAATTCTGTTGATAATCTTTTGAGGCACTTCATTTTCAAAGCCCCCCATAGTCATAATAATAAATGCCCACCAAAAGGCATCCCAGACACCACCAATATAATCATCACGAAAATAATCATGGCGTGGGTTATCTATATTCCGTTCAAAAAACCAGACAACATGTGCAATAACAAGTAAAAGAAGAAATGCCCCACCAAGAAACATAAAAACTCCCGATTGCCATATTAGCTTAAAAAAAGACGCTTCAGCCCCTTTTTTTACGGCTATTGCCATACCAGATTCAAAAATAGCGTGTGAAAAATCAGCTTGTTTTTCTCGACTTGAGGTAATTGAAATATTAGCAATCGCTAGATCTGTTTTTGCCGAAACGGTATCACCAACTAAGCTAGAAAAATCATCCTGCTGTTTCCATTCAAAATCAATTTCACTCTTAGCGGCAATTGCCTCCCATAGTTTCACAGAAAACCCCGTCAATTCACCATTTTCATTATGATATGAAAATGGCGGACGTTCTATTGTGCCGACAATAAGTTCATCTTGTGAAAAAGCCAGTGATGAGTGAAGAGAAATGACAACCAGATAAATAAAAAGTAAATATTGTTTCAACATATTCCCCATAAAGTC
>CAZXJK010000294.1:0-3652 GCA_964640895.1 uncultured Methylomonas sp. | reverse complement strand
AGGGACTAAAAATCATCACTTCGCTAAGCTCCGTTTCCCTGATTTTCAGCGATCGTTTAATAATGGTCGAAAAGGTATCGCTGACTTATCCAGTGCTTTAAAAGGAAAACAATTTGAACTTCTAAAAAATAAAATTGAGTTTGCAAATTTTTCTGTTGATAAAGAGCTGGATACTATTGTTTGGTCAAATGGTGCAGGTTTTGCACCTAAGTTTATTTTTTTCCAAGCATTCAAAGATGAATCAGGCTTATTGTACGAATTCAGGCTTGTGAGCCTTTTTTCATTAAAGCCATAACGACAACAACAGCATGCCTTACAGACTCAATCTCTGCTCTAACTCAACAGCATAAGCCTCAAGATCTAACATTAATTGCTTATCAACCCCCTCTTGCTGTTTTAGCTCTGCTATTTTCTGTCTATAAGTAGCAAAATCCAGAAACCCTGCTGCTTGGGAATTATTTAAACGGGTGTTACAAAATGCCTGCCACTGGGTACGCTCTTCAGTATCAAGTGTTTCCGGATAATTTCTGGCTCGATATCGAAACAACATTTCACCTAAACGATCGTCATCAGCACGCACCTCATAACTGACCAACTGCTCTGGCGTTAACTCACGTATTTCATTAATGACCTGCTTATCACGGGCACTAAAAAAACCGCCGCTATAAATCATTAGGTCCGGGTCAGTGATGGGTGCAAATTGGTTAGCACTAAACACTGTTTTTAATTTCTCAATAAGTGTCGGATCCTGAGCAATCATTTGACAATGCAACTCGCAGGCAACGGTATCAATTTCTAAGCGCTGTGCATCCGCAGGGCGTAATACTTTGGCTGGTGCAATCACCGGACACTTATTAATATGCACGGTTTTTAATGGAATACGTGCCACCCCTTCTGGTAAATCCGCTTGCGCAGTAAAAATACGTTGCTGAATTTCTTCAGCCGATAAACTTAACATTAGCTCAGGGTTTATGGATAAATCATAAACAATCACGCCATTACTATTCACAGGATGCTGACAAATAGGTACCACTAAGCTTATAAAGTTTTTCACCGCGCCATACATGCCGGAAACATGTATGACTGGCTGATAACTGCCTAACTGTAATAGTTTATTAACTTGCTGCTTGCCACGATTTTCCCAGAAAAATTGAAATAGTTTCGGCTGCGCTTGCTGCATTAACTTGGCAAATTCCATGGTCGCATATACGTCCGACAAAGCATCGTGTGCAGCAGCATGTTTAATGCCATTCGCCTGAGTGAGTTTTTCTAAACGCAAACTCACGATATCCTTATCATCTACAGGCCATTGCAGGCCATCAGGACGCAAGGCATACATAGTGCGCGCCAAATCAATCAAATCCCAACGTGAATTACCATTTTTCCACTCGCGTGTATAAGGATCGTAAAAATTACGATATAACAGGTTACGGGTGACTTCATCATCAAAGCGCAGGTTGTTATAGCCTAATGTACAGGTATTAGCTTGCGCCAGTTGCGCATGAATCAAGCTAATAAATTCAGCTTCACATAAGCCCTTTTGTGTGGCTAATTGCGGCGTAATCCCCGTAACGCAACACGCCTCAGGTTGCGGCAATTTATCATCTGTTGGCTTGCAATAAATAACCAGTGGTTCACCGATAACATTAAAGTCCAAATCGGTTCTAATACCTGCAAATTGTGCAACACCATCACGTTGCGGATCGAGGCCAAACGTTTCATAATCATGCCAATAAAAGCTATCTTGTGCCATAGTTGTTTTTCAATTTTATTATAAAGAATCAATGCCTTGATTGGCTAATTGGTCGGCTTTTTCATTACCAAAAATACCCGCATGGCCTTTCACCCACACCCATTCAATTTGATGTTTTTGCATGGCGGTATCCAAACGCCGCCATAAGTCTTCATTTTTAACCGGCTTTTTCGCCGCCGTTTTCCAACCGCGTTTTTTCCAGTTTGTCATCCATTCGGTAATACCCTGCAAGACATATTTGGAATCACTATACAATTTAACCCTGCACGGCTGCTTGAGAGCTTCCAAAGCTTGTATCGCCGCCATCAACTCCATACGATTATTGGTCGTCTCAGGCTCGCCACCACAAATTTCTTTTTCTGCTGCCGCATATTTCAACCAAGCTCCCCAGCCACCAGGACCAGGGTTACCACGACACGCGCCATCCGTGTATATTTCAACTATTTTCATTATGTTTTTTTTGTTTTAAGGGAATATCTATTAATTTCGCCATCACTATATCTGACTGATACTCCTTTGCGGGGCCAATAGGAATAAGGTGGTAGCGCCTTTTAATCGCTTTCATGCCATAGGCGGCAACCTGTAATGCATTTTTACGACGCTCTGCATGCCCTGTATTAACACGCATGGCATCAAAATCAAAGCCTGCCGCCAGTTCTACTTCAAAATTTAATAGCCGCAGCCAATCTTCTATTTTAGTACGACTGACTAATTGCGGCACCCAAGGTGTGCCTCTCGCTCTACGCAGAAGATATTGGTAATTTATATATAAATTCCAAGGGTTAAACCCCAAAATAATCAGTTTTCCTTCTGGCTTTAAAATACGCTCAACCTCGCGCAACACCTGATGTTTATCGTTATCAAACTCTAATATATGTGGCAAAATCACCATATCAACCGATTCAGATTGGATCGGTAATTCGATATTATTGCAGCGTATCATTTTGCTTTCACACCAAGCATCTTGCTCATCATCCAGTACGATAAACTGCTCGTATAATTCACAATCAATAAATTTATTTTCCCAACCTAAAGCGCCCAGTTGCACAATCGTTTGTTTACAACTAACGGTAATCGCGCGCTGTAAAAAAACAGCTTCTTGCTGCTGTAATATTTTACCTTTAGAGCCAGCAAACCAATCAATTAAGACTTTACGATGCATGTTCTTTACTCAAAAAAATAGGGGTAATTGCTTGAGGCGTACTTTTTACACTTCAAACTTACTTTAAAATAAATATGAATTTTATAGCAAGATTTATCATTATTACAACAAAAGCTTATATCCTAAAGCCTACAATCCCTGTAAAATTTTGCAAATAGCACCCAATATAAAGACTGCAATACCATGAGAACCCCACTAATCACTAGACAAGGCTATCAAAAACTCCAGCAAGAACTCGATGAGTTATGGCGTGTCGAACGGCCGGCAGTGACCAAAATAGTGTCTTGGGCTGCCAGTCTTGGCGATCGAAGTGAAAATGCTGATTATCAATATAATAAGAAAAGACTGCGCGAAATAGATCGGCGCGTTCGGTATCTGCAAAAATGCTTGGATAACCTTAAAATCGTTGATTATCACGCTGAACAGCAAGGTAAAGTTTTTTTTGGGGCTTGGGTAGAAATAGAAAATGATGCTGGTGAAAGTAAACGCTTTCGTATTGTCGGTTATGATGAAATTTTTGGTCAGAAAGATTATATTTCTGTGGATTCACCGATGGCACGGGCTTTATTGAAAAAAGAAGTGGACGATGAAGCCGTTGTAAAAACTGAAGCAGGCATATTTACTTGGTATATTAATGCTATTAAGTATGACGAATAGCTATGTAGGTGGGGGCTTTGACCACGACCTTCGCTGAAAATCAGGGAAACGGAGCTTAGCGAAGTGATGATTTTTAGTCC
>CAZXJK010000293.1:0-3665 GCA_964640895.1 uncultured Methylomonas sp. | reverse complement strand
AATCGCCTTCAGTAATTTGATTGGCTATTTCCTGCACCCCATGCTCAGTATTAGTGAGTACCTTTACTTGACCACTCATCAAGATATATAGGGAGTCGCTACCATCTCCTTGATAAAAAATAGTGTCGTCTGGCAGAAAATTAACATAATGTGCATGATTGGCCATGTCCGTTAATAAATCTGTAGGTAAATCGTTAAATAAAGGCACTTTATTAATCCAGTCATGCCGGCCGACAATACGTAAGGAAATATTAAACGACGCTAACTGATCCAAAGAGCGAGTTAACTTTTCACTAATAATAGCTAACACTTTAGCACTAATTAGCCCTTGATCATGACTTTTATGCACTAATTGTAACGAATAACGTAAAGCGACCTTGTGAAATAAAAAAGCCTCATATTGGCGATAAAATAACGGGTAATTCTCACTAAAATAATGCAAACGATTCTGTCTACGCTGTAAACGTTTCTGATAAATCTGTTGAATCGGTTTGACGATTGCTGGATCAAGCCCCTCATCAACCATTTTCTGAATCGCTTTTAAGCCTTTATGTGCCATTAACACACCCGCAATATCATGCAAAATTTTATTGGCAAAGCGGCGTGTTTGGTATTGAGTTAATAAACCTTGCGCCCAATTCTTTTCACTCAAGTTATGAATCAACAAGCGCTCAAGCTCTAATAATGGATTCGGCTGCAACCAGCCCACCCCCATGGCATGTAAATAATCAATACTATGTTGCTGATCCACCCGCAAAATATCCTTAAAGGTAACCAGAGTATAGTAATTTACCACGCCTATTTGATATAAATACTCAATTTCTTCTGTTTCCGCGCGCAAAGCATGCAAATGTGCCTGCCTTATCAGCTGCTCATCGGACAAATCAATCTCTTGCGCATCAAGGGTATGATGCAACTGTGATTCGACCTGTGACTCTAGGCTAGCATCCAATAATTGTAAGGTAGCAAAATGATGTAAGGTTTTATCAACTGATTGATTAACACGCTGCATACTTTGCTTCAGCTCTGCTTGTTCGCTTTTCGACTAACACACTGAGGCGCTTGGCAACTCCTAGTTCTTTAAATAGGGCAATCACAGCAACGGGATCCGTTGCTGAAATCAAGCTACCGAATAATAAGGCCACCACAACCTACAATTGTATTGACCACCACATGCCTATGCCTACCAAGGTAGCAGACACCAACATACCAATAATAGCCAATACCAAGATAGGGGCTAGATTTTTTAGCAGAGCGCGCGCATCAAGTGACAAAGCAGATTCAAAAATAAGTGCTGGTAAAAAAATAAACAGCACTAATTCTGGGGTCAAATGAAATTGACTAAAATGGTATAAAGCCAAAATAGGCATATCATTGGCAAAAAAGTTGACCAACAAGCCTAATATGACTAATAAAACAGTATAGGGAATAGGCAGATGACGACAAACGCTAGCCAAAATCATCGCCAGCATCAGCACCCCAGACATGATTAAAAGTATATCGGGCAATGGCATTTATTATGACTCCTTGATGAATGACATTTAAACTAAGCTAAAAAAGAACACAATAAAATTATGCCGTAAAAAATCACGCTTTACCAATAACTTACATTGTTTTTCTCACAACCAGCTTAATTTAATAATCGTTATCATAGAAGTTAAATTTGACTTTTACCTCAAAACCATTAAATTTAGTATGTTGAAATGTATAGAACAACCCGTAGCTCGGGATCAAAAGTTCATGCATTTCAATTAAAGCTTAAAACTAATATTAGTCTTAACAACAATAAACATGGATCTATTTTTGACTAAATAGAATCTTATTGGAGGAATTATATGAAGAAGCCATTAAAGAGCTTACTACTCGCATCATCGGTAGCAGCTTTACTTGCTACGCCAGTTATTTCATCTGCAAATAGCGGCGTTGAGAAGTTAACAAAAAATCCTGCTAACTGGGCAACAGCATTAGGTAACTATGCAGGAACGCGTTACAGTAAATTAGACCAAATTAATTCAAAAAACGTTAAGAACCTGCAACCTGCATGGTCTTTTTCGACGGGCGTATTACGTGGACACGAAGGTGGACCATTAGTGATTGGTGATGTTATCTACATCCATACACCTTTCCCTAATACAGTTTACGCACTAGACCAAGCGACACGCTCAGTTATCTGGGAATACACGCCGACTATGGATGCTGATGTCACTATTCCTGTAATGTGTTGTGACACGGTTAACCGTGGTCTAGCATACGGTGATGGCAAAATCTTCCTACAACAATCTGATACAGTGCTAACGGCATTAGATGCAAAAACAGGTCAACGTATCTGGAGTGTGCAAAACGGTGATCCTAAATTAGGTATGACTAACACACAGGCACCTTTAGTTGTTAATGACAAAATCATTACAGGTATTGCAGGTGGTGAGTTTGGTGTGCGTGGTTTCTTAGCGGCTTATGATATGAAAACTGGCGAGCTAGCTTGGAAAGGCTACAGCATGGGACCTGACGGCGACACGCTAATCAACGCTAAGAAAACCACCACATGGGAAAATGGTAAAGTCACTAAAGTTGGCAAAAACTCAGGAACAAGTTCTTGGGAAGGCGACCAATGGAAAATTGGTGGCGGTACAACATGGGGCTGGTACAGTTACGATCCTAAACTAAACCTAGTTTATTACGGATCAGGTAACCCGTCCACATGGAACCCAACACAACGCCCTGGCGACAACAAGTGGTCTATGTCTTTATGGGCTCGTGATGCTGACACAGGTGAAGTTAAATGGATTTACCAAATGACGCCACATGATGAGTGGGATTTTGATGGTATTAACGAAGTAGTCCTTGTTGACCAAAAAATCGGCGGAAAAACGCGTCAAACATTGGTGCATTTTGACCGTAATGGTTTTGGCTATACTTTAGATCGTGTTACTGGTGAATTGTTAGTTGCTGAAAAATTTGATAAATCAGTTAACTGGGCAACGCATATTGATATGAAATCAGGTCGTCCTGTTTTAGATCTTAAATACAGTACAGAAGCAAATGGCGAAGATGAAAATACAGAAGGCGTATGTCCTGCTGCATTAGGCTCTAAAAACCAACAGCCTGTTTCTTACTCGCCACAAACTAAAATGTTCTACATCTCTGCAAATCACCTTTGTATGGATTACGAACCATTTGAAGTGTCTTACACCGCTGGACAGCCTTATGTTGGTGCAACACTAACAATGATGCCTGCTGGTAAGGATGTATTAACAGGTAAAAAAGACGGTTCAACTAACTTAGGTCAGTTTACTGCTTGGGATGCAACCACAGGTAAAATCGTTTGGTCAAACAAAGAAACATTCTCTGTTTGGTCTGGTTCGCTGGCAACAGCGGGTAACGTAGTATTCTACGGTACACTTGAAGGTTACCTAAAAGCAGTTGATGCTAAAACAGGTAAAGAGTTATACAAATTCAAAACACCTTCAGGTATTATCGGCAACGTAAACACTTGGGCTTACAAAGGCAAGCAATACGTTGGTGTACTTTCTGGAATCGGCGGCTGGGCTGGTATCGGTATCGCAGCGGGACTTGATTCAGGTGAAGATGATTCTAACTCTGAAGGTCTAGGTGCAGTGGAAGCATACAGAAGCTTGAGCTCTTTCACTAAATTAGGTGGCGTATTC
>CAZXJK010000292.1:0-3665 GCA_964640895.1 uncultured Methylomonas sp. | reverse complement strand
AAAATTTGATATAGAAGATTTTTTAAAGCACCTGACGCGTTTACCAGGTATTTATAAAATGTTTAACGATAAAGACGTTATTGTTTATATCGGTAAAGCTAAAAACCTAAAAAATAGAGTCTCCAGTTATTTTAGAAAAGGCACCGCCTCACCAAAGCAACAGGTGATGGTGGCTAAAATTGTGCGTATTGAAGTGATGGTTACTCATACTGAAGGTGAAGCGCTACTATTAGAATGCCAGCTGATTAAAAAGCATAAGCCTCGTTACAATATTTGTCTGCGTGATGATAAATCCTATCCCTATATCTTTATTTCTAGTGAACAAAGCTTCCCGCAGATAACGGCACACCGAGGTGCCAAAAAGAAAAAAGGTAAATATTATGGGCCATACCCTAGTGCAGGCGCAGTACGTGAGACTTTAAAGCTATTACAGCGAATTTTCCCCATTAGGCAATGTGAAGATTCCTATTATAAAAATCGTTCCAGGCCGTGCTTGCAGTATCAAATAGAGCGTTGTACTGCACCTTGTGTGGGTTTGATTAGTCAGGAAAAATATGCAGTCGATGTTGCCAATACGGTGCTATTTTTAGATGGCAAGGGTAGCTTATTGATTGATAAACTGATTGCGGATATGGATGCTTTGGCAACTGACTTGGAATTTGAGCAAGCCGCAGTAGTGAGGGATCAAATTAGCCAATTACGGACTATTTTAGAGAAAAACTACGTCAGTGGTGAACGGGGTGATGTGGATATTGTGGCGTGTGCGAGTAAGGCAGGCGTTGCCTGTGTGCAAATTTTTTTTATCCGCAATGGTCAGAATTTAGGCAATAAAACTTTTTTCCCTAAAATAAGTGGCAACTATAGTCCTGAGCATATCTTGCAAGCCTTTATCCCACAATATTATCTAGATAAAAATATTCCATTTGAGTTAATCGTCAGTCATACGCCAGAAGAAACTGAGTTATTAACGGCAGTTCTAGCCAGTCATGCAGGACATGCGGTCACTATTTCACCGCATGTGCGCAGTGACCGCGCTAAGTGGTTGCAAATGGCGGTGGTCAATGTTGAAAATGCCTTACAGACTAAATTATCGGATAAGCAAGGCATGTATGCACGTTATTTAAGTTTGCAAGAAGAGCTAGGAACTCAGGAAGTACCTGCACGTTTGGAGTGCTTTGACATTAGCCATACCCAAGGAGATTTTACGGTTGCTTCATGTGTGGTTTTTGACCGGGAAGGGCCAGTGAAGTCTGCTTATCGGCGCTTTAATATCGAAGGCATTATCCCTGGGGATGATTATGCTGCTATTTATCAGGCAGTTGCACGACGCTTTAAACGCTTGGTAAAGGGCGAACATCAGGCTCCTGATATTTTATTTATTGATGGTGGTAAGGGGCAAGTTGGAATGGCTGAAAAGGCTTTAGCTGAATTAAGTATAAATAATGTTATGATAGTGGGTGTTTCCAAAGGACCTGATCGAAAAGCAGGTATGGAAAAGATGATTTTGCCAGGGCAAGAGCAACCTATTGATATTAATTCAGGGGCGAGTGCTTTGCTGTTAATTCAGCATATTAGAGATGAAGCGCACCGCTTTGCTATTACAGGGCATAGGGCGCGTAGAGCTAAAGCGAAGCAAGAATCAGTTTTGGAAACGATAGCGGGACTTGGGCCTAAAAGGCGACAGATTTTATTAAAGCAGTTTGGCGGTATGCAGGGAATAGCGAAGGCGGGCGTGGATGCGCTTTGCAGTGTAGATGGAATTAGCCGGCAATTAGCACAACGAATATACGATACTTTCCATCATCAAGATGATTGATAATATAAATTTACCAACATTATTAACCTTACTACGGGTTGCTTTAATTCCTGTGTTAGTGGTTTTTTTCTATTTGCCGTGGGACTACGCTAATGTGGCGACCACTTTTATTTTCTTTATAGCGGGGGTAACCGATTGGCTAGATGGTTACTTGGCTAGAAAAATGCATATGGAAACCAAGTTTGGCGCTTTTTTAGATCCGGTTGCCGATAAGATTATGGTGGCTATCGTATTAGTATTATTGGTGGAAGCTCAGTCCAATATTTGGATGACTTTACCCGCTGCTGTTATTATTGGCAGAGAGATTACCATTTCATCGTTACGTGAATGGATGGCTGAAATAGGCCAACGGGCAACGGTGAAAGTTTCACAGATAGGAAAATGGAAAACAACTGCACAAATGCTAGCCATAGCATGCTTATTATATAAAGATGAGTTGGCAGGTGTGTCAATGAATTTATTTGGTTTGGTAATGTTGTATATAGCGGCGATTTTAACTTTATGGTCAATGATGAGTTATTTAAAAGCAGCCTATATTTCTATGGCCGAATAAACAAATATGTGGTGTTGTAAGTGTTAATATTTTGTCTGGGTTTAGATAGGATAAACTTACGCTCCCATCCCTAATAAAAAGAATAAATAGTTAAATAAGGCAACATGGAACAGGAAATAATAAAAGATAAAGAAGAGCTGCGTAATGATATTTTAGGCGCGGCTTTAAAATTATTCGCTGAGAAAGGCTATTTCAATACATCATTAACGGAAATAGCCGAGTTATCGGGTGTTAAAAATAGTGCAGGAATTTATAAACATTTCAAAAATAAGCAAGAAATTGCTCGCGCTGTCTATTTATGGATTATTGACCGCTTAAGCGTCTCTATTGATGATATTCGACGTAGAAACCGTAAATCACCTGATCAATTAAGGGAAATTGTGGATTTATGGTTTACTTTGACTGATCAAGCACCTGAGGTAATGCAGTTTTTGCTAGTCATGAGGGTGAATGAATTTTTACCTGATGAGCGCCCAATGATGGAAACCCCGCCGTTTACCAAGATATTAAAAATATTACAAATTGGTATTAAAGCAGGTGAAATCAAAGCACTTGATCCGCAACGTGCCTATTGCTATTTCTTTGGCATTATTGAAAGCACCTTAAAGCAAGTGTTAACGGGTTCTTTAAATAAAAGTGCGGATTATTATCAAAATGACGCATGGAATTCTGCTTGGACAGCCATTGTTAAAAAATAGAGCGATGCAAGAGGGACTTTTAGCCGCGACCCGTTTTTATATCGCGGCTAAAAGCCCCTCCTACTTATAAATGCAAATTATTTAAAGTTTTTTTGTAGTTGTTGTAAATCGACTAACAATTCTTGGCTATGTAAACCAGGCGATACTGAGCGATAGATTTTCGCTATTTTTCCTGTAGGGTCAATGATAAAACTATGGCGTTTACTGACTTTAAGTGGCCCGAGTTTAAACAGTGCATCATAAGCCTTACTGATTTCTCCCGTGGTATCCGCCAACAAAGTAAAAGTGAGTGATTGCTTTTCAATAAACTTCAAATGGCTTTTACTGGTATCAGTACTAATGCCCACTATTTTTGCATTCAATTTTTCAAAATCGGCATTATCATCACGTAGCGTACAGGCTTCAGTCGTACAGCCTGGCGTATTGTCTTTTGGGTAAAAATAAACAATTAGCCATTGGCCTTTATAGTCTGCAAGCTGGTGTTGCTTACCGTTAGCGTCATTTAAAGTAAAGTCTGGTGCATCTTGTTGTATTGTTAGCATTGCTATCACCTCTGGAGTTTATGGGTAGGTTATTTTCTTTTCTTAGCTGAAATATT
>CAZXJK010000291.1:0-3685 GCA_964640895.1 uncultured Methylomonas sp. | reverse complement strand
ACAGTTAACTGTTGAACAATTAAAGGTAGGCAATGTGAGTATTCCGGGCTTTTTAATAGAGGCTGGTTATTCTTTTTTTACAGCGAGTGAGCAAGGGATGCAGTTTGCGGCGATTACAAATATGTTGCAATCCGTACACGTCAGTCAAGATAAATTACAACTAAGCTATATTTGGCATAAAGACGCTCTAGATAGAGTTAAGAGCCTAGTGCTTACCGAACAAGATAAGCAAGTTTTAATGGCTTATCAGCAGCAATTGGCGAGTATAACGAGAGGTTTTTCTGCAAATCGAAAATATTCTTTAACGGTGCTATTAGAGCCTTTATTCAGCTTTGCAGCTGAGCGCTCGGTGCATAATGATCCTGTTGTTGAAAACCGTGCTTTATTGTCGGTATTGGCTGCATATGCGAATGGACATTCATTGCAGAGATTCACTGGTGACGCGGGAGTAAAACCTAAAAGATTGAAATTATATTTACATAAGCGCCATGATTTTGTACAGCATTTTACTATCTCTGCTGGGCTGGCAGTACAAGGGGGCAAAACCTTAGCTGATGCGGTAGGTTTATATAAAGAATATGCCGATAAAAAAACCAGTAGTGGCTTTAGTTTTACCGATCTTGCTGCTGATCGTGCAGGCGTGCGTTTGGCTGAGTTGGCAACGGCATCTAAAAGCAGCGCACATAGAATACAACGGCATATGTCAGAAAGGTTGACCGAAGCAACCTTTATGCCGAGAACTAGAGATTTACCAGAAGGGATAAGTGCTTCGGTTTTTCAAAGAAAATATCAGGGGGGCAAAGGCCCAGCTTACCAGCGTGTAGTAGATTTGATTGAACAGCGTATTGATGACTTGGCAATTAACCATTAAAAGATTTTTTGATGGTTATTGGAGTATTCGTAGTTATGCAGGCAATATATTGTTTGTTGTTATGGTGAGGTAGTCACTGTAATAACATCATAATATAAAGTCTCTAGATCAATGATGCCATTCATGTTGGTATCAATAGCAAAGTAAATTTGTTGAGTACCAAAATCTAAACTATTTAAGGAAAATAGAGGTAGTTCTGATATATCTTGTAAGCCACCTTGGTAGCTGGGGAGCAAGGTGCTGCCTGATACCCAAGTACTAGCAGCAAAATCATAATAACTTAGCCCTGACGGATCACTTTTTACTATCCACCAATCAGCATTAGTATTGATGAGGTGACTCGGAAGGTTGAGTTTAATACTAACTGCGGCTTTATCACCTGGGTGGATGGTTAAAGAGCCGTTGCTATGATTGAGTAAAATATCAGGGTAGGGCGCACTTGTCATAAAGTGTAAGTCATCAGCGACCCAGTTGCCACCGCCAGTACCAATTTCTTGTCGGTCGATACGGTAAGCAGCGATATTGGCAAAACTGACAAATTGACGGGTATCCATCCATTGTAAAACTTCCGCTTCACCCTCAATATTATCAGGTAAATCCATGCTGACTGAGCTTAAATGATGGCCTTGGCTATCTAGGGCAGAAATGGTGATTTGATCAGCACCGCCGCCATAACCATAATATTCATTTTGACCAACCCATAAGCCAATAAGGATTTTTTTAGTAGTCAAACGGCTACTGTTGCCATCATTGGTAATGGCATAATTTCCTGAATGCGCTAAGCCAAAGGGAGGGCCAGGTGTGACCGTCTCGACGCGGTAGTCACGACCGAATGCAGTAATATTTTGCCATATTATGTCTGCGTAATTGGCGTTGTCAGTAAACTCTAAACCTGTTCGTTGACTTAAAATAGGCGGCTGGGGCAAGTCCTCGAAATTAACTATTTGCTGTTCGGCTTGTGTTAATGCAGGGCAGAAGGTCAAGCTGAATGCTAGAGTGAAGAGATATTTAATTATATGAGTAGGCATAAATCACCTCGTATATTGATTAAATTTATTTTGAAATAAAAGTATAACAGTTTGAACTTTGGTAATACGGAATATTTTTCGTTTTTATGCAGTTATATTGGCTTGACTCCTTAATAATATTAGGCTATTTTTAATTACTATTCATGATTCTCACTTAAATCAACATACTCTATTTGTTATGAAAAAATTAATTTTAGGTTCTATACTCTGTGTCAGTTCCTTGGCCTCGACTACACTACTTGCAAGCGCAACGACTTTAACCGAGTGGGGGACAAGTGCCAGTATCATTTCTGGGACTTGTCCTAGTGACATGTGCTCTCCTCTTGGTGTTTTTTTAGATGGAATGAATCAAGAATTGTCAGTGGGAGGAATTAATGAGTTAACGGCTGCCACAGGTGTTAACAATTTGCCTCAAGGCAATGCACAAGCCCTTGCTACGGTAACAGGCGGTAGTTTGGCAACGCCTATTCTTAAAACTCAAGCAAGTGCAACCGCAGATTCTTGGCTTGGTGCAGGTGCTTTTGCTATTCAGGGCTATGAATATACAGGCTTATCGGCTGATACGGTGCTACTGGATATCTTTTTTGATGGTGTTATTACTAACCCAGATAATGATTTAGCCACAGGGTTTGGTGTAGGTATGTACTTATTTACAGCTGACCAAATTGGTTTTGCTGATTTATTAGCGACTAATCCATATGCAGTATTAGGTGCTTTAGCTCTTACGGCAGGCAGTTCATTGCCAGTAGAGCAAATATACCAGCTCAATATTACTGCGGATGGTGCGGTTAGTGAAATAGGGCAATTGAGTATTGACTTAAGCCCTGGTGAGCAGTTTTATCTTGCAGGCGGGGTATTGGCAGCAGCTGGTGGTGCAGGTGCCATTGCTGATGCATATAGTACTTTAACCATTGTGTTTGATCCACAAGCTGTTGGTTCATTAGGTGTAGCCAGTGGTTCTGCCGTGCCTGAACTTCCTGTTGTGATGATGTTTATATCTGCATTTCTCGGATGGGGAAGCCTTAAAAAATTAACAGTGACTACTAGTACTATAGCCTCTAAATAAGCGGTAATATATTAGTATTATACGAATTTGGGGGCGCAGGCTAAAGCCTGCGCCCCCCCCTACCACTCACTCAGACTCACTATTAATATTTAATACCTTAAGTAGTTACGTTTTTTGCTGACCCAGTATGTTATTTTTAAAAAAATTAGTTAACGTAATTATTATTTATTTTATGATTTCAAATTTGCAAAAAAGTAGGTGGGTGCTGTTTGTTAAAATTTATATTATCACTTGGGTGTTACTCTTGCCCATTGGGGCAACTCATGCCTTTGATGTAGACGCGGCCTATCAGCAATGGTTAACAGTACAAGATAAGCCTGATGAGTCTGAATTTCTCATAAATTTATTTATCGAAGAGCAGATGTATGGTGAATATCCGCAAATTGTCAGGCAAAGATTTCGCGAAATAGCGAGTATTGATGATGCAAAAATTTTACTTCAACAACTCATTGATACCGAGCAGCAAGATAAGCATATATCGGTGCATACCTTATTAAAAGAATTTTCAGGTGATGAATTCATACTGTTGTGTGAAGGTTATTTTTATCAGGCCACTCGATATGGTATGCGCAACAAATTATTTAACCTAATAACACGACAAAATTCATTATCTGCATTTGAGAGTGCGACCAGAGCACTTGATGCATTACAAGAACAAGGCTTAGATCAGGCGCGCCATGCTACCTCACGAAATTCAGGGACTCCTGTCACCTGAATTCG
>CAZXJK010000290.1:0-3685 GCA_964640895.1 uncultured Methylomonas sp. | reverse complement strand
CTTAGCGACAGGCTCATTTTTTAAATTAAAATCATCACAGGCCGTTAGCATCACAATGCTTAACGAACCCCATAAAAATTTTTGTATTTTATTAACTATCTTCATGATCAACCTCCTGCACATAATACCCAAGGTTTTTTTCAAGAGCCATGATCGATTCTTTGGCCTCATCTAAGTAAGTCTTCCAGCTTTCAACCTCTTCACTATTAACCTGAGTTGTATCCAACTCTCTTAAAGTATCGCCTAACTTGCTGACTTTACCCATTGCTGCTCTATGGCTCTTTTTAATTTCTTTAGCTTGTTCATCAACTGATAGTACAACAGGCTGAGCGGCTGCTTTTATTGCTTCCTTAATGGTACTAGTGGTAATAGGTTTATCTTCCGCTTTAGCTTCTATTGCCACCTTATCCAATACTGCCAACCGCTCTCCTTTCGGAGCTTTTGCCAACGCGACTAGTTGAGGCGTACTTATATCAGACAGCTCGAAAGGAGTCATGGCAACGCTATCAACTGGAATACTAACAATATCAGAAACTTGTTTTTCAATAACGTCTTCCGCTACAGAAGCTGATAACTCAATAGGCGATGCACTATTTTCTAGCAAATCAGCATGCTCAAAAGCATTCTGTGAATCAGAGCAGGTAACATTAGCTGCCACCTTAATTAATAATTCCTGCTGCACCTCACCCGCTAAAGCTAATTCATTAAGCCTAGATTTTTTTAGCTTTAGAGTGCTTTCTCCCCAAGCATGGTAGGTCTCAAAACCTAGAGTACTATATGCCTTGGTATCTCGCATTTTATGGCAGGCAGCAATTACCATATCCTGCCCCACCTTTAACTGCTTAAGCCCCTCTTTTGCTTGCTGCTCTAATTCTTTTGCTCGCTCTACTGTGGGTGCCTGGTTGATTACTTTATTACTCATTGCTTGCCTTATTCAAATGCATAAAACCTATCGTACAATTATAAGTATCCAAGCACAATTAATGAAAATAACAGTTCTCAGAATAAGTGTAATTCTATCTTAATTAAAGTTAATAATTAAAAAAACTAGGCCTGATTATTTTTATAAATTTAAATGCGTACGCGCTAAGGAGTGGAAAAAATGGGAATGCCAATAGCTTATACACTTAGGAAAGTGCACGAAATAACCTCCCGATTTGTAAGCATATGAGTCACTGTTATAAAAGAGATTAACATAAGATATGCTGACGATAGGAAGCGCATCAATCACCGAAAGGTGCGCTTCGCTCCTCAGCACATCCTACCCCTTAACTGAGAAGTAACAATTGAAAGTCTTAAGGCAGGATAGACAACCCTGCAATCTGATGTAATATTTTGAAAGTAATACTTTTTGCCCTGAAGCTGAGCTGAAAAGAACTCAACTCTTAATGTCTACTCACCTTGCACATACTGTGCACTGGTTAATGCTTTAAGAAAATCCACCAAGTCTTGCTTTTCCTGCTGGGTAAAGTGTAATGGAAAAATGGCCGAATCTAGCAAAGGGTTTTTATCACCACCTTGGTCATAATATTCCACCACTTCTTCTAAGGTAGCAACGCTGCCATCATGCATATAAGGTGCTGTTAACGCGATATTTCTTAAAGTGGGTGTTTTAAATTTGCCAATATCAGCAATCACTTTGGTGACATTAAAGCGGCCTAGCTCTGCGCTCTGTGCTGCCGTCAAGCCAAATTTTTCGGGACTATCACCGTCTCTTAATGTCTGTACAAATTCGTTAAATTGCGAGCTTACTTTATTAAAACCAACCCCTAAATTATAAAACCGGTTATCCATAAATAAGGCATCTTTACCACTAATTTCATGGCAATTAGCACAATTTCCTTTGCGTCTAAATAAGCGCATGCCCCGTGCTTCACTTTGCGTCATCGCTTGGCGATCACGACCGAATAAGTATTGATCAAACGCTGAATTTCCTGCAATCAAAGTACGCTCAAAACTGGCAATGGCTTGGCCGATTTGTTGTACCGTTATACCTTGCTTAGTTTGTTGGAAAACGGTAGAAAATTGTTTGCGATATGATGGATCTTGACTAACGATTGCGACAATTTGTGCATGGTCTTTTAAGCCGTGCTCTACAGGGCTTAGTAATGGCCCTAATGCTTGCTCTTCTAAACTTGCTGCTCTACCATCAATAAATAAAGTTTTATAAAACGCAGCATTCACAACCGTTGGCGCATTTCTAAAGCCAGTTAGTTGCCGAATACCGACGGCTACGGGCTGACCATCCGTTAGCGCCTTATCATCTTGATGACAACTGGCACAACTTACCGTTCCATCTTGACTTAAGCGCTTATCATTAAACAAGCGCTCACCTAAGGCTATTTTTGCAATCGTTTGTGGGTTGTCACTGGGAATAGGTAAGATAGGCAAGCCTAATAAATCATTAGCCAGCAACCCTGTAGATTGCAATAATAACCAAAAACCTATGCTATAAATCTTCATGTATTACTCCACAATGACATTATTCAGTTAAAAAAAAAGCCCTTGTATAAAGGGCTTTAGTAAAGACTTAAAACTACTTTAACCAAGCATCTCCCGAATTAGGAAAGTAGTCTGAAGGGACGAGAAGTCAATAATACTCGCCCCTAAGCCTTAAAAGGTGTTCAAAAAATAATAACAAGGAAAATGCTATAAATTGTCGAGCTATTAATCTTGCTCAGGCATATCCTGAACGATTAAAATGTACGGTTCGCCCAATGGGAACTGGTCATCCATATTTTTGAAATAAATAACTTTACCGTAAGTTTCATTAACAGCCGGTAAAATTTTCGCCGCTTCTGCAGCCGTTAAATCAGGGAATGTTGCATGTGCTCTAGGCACTTCAACTAAATGATAATGCCAGTAGCCTTTTTCTTCTTCAGGTAATGTATTGTACTGAGCTGTGGTAATGATATATTCAAAACCAATTGGCTTATCTTGATCTTTCATACCTGAGTGGAACATCAAGCAGATCATCGTGTCATCTTCGTAGGCTTTACAATGATGATGCACAATCATTTGTAATTTAGGGTCATTCACGTCATGTGAATCCGGCTTCATATGACGAATCGCTTGAATATGTAAATCATTAAAACCTAAATGATTGGGATATTCTTTTTGACGTGGATTTAAAGTTTCGTTATAAAGTGGCGCACTTTCGGCAACGATTGGTGTGCTTTCAAAAGTTGAACAGCCAGTTGTTAATGCAACTAAGCCAGCTGCTATGAGTAATTTTAATTTCATGTTGGTCTCCCCCGAGATCTGTTTATTTGTTTAAGTCAATATGGTATTGAGTAAATACATATTAGTGTTTTATTATATTATAATAATTAGATATGTCAAACTATTTCCTACTGTTTTAGTCAACAATTACAAAAATATTGATAACTCATTATTTATCAAAATCTTAAGAATATATTTTTTTCTTAACTTTGCCTAGACATGCTTGAACTTTGTTATTTAACCCTTAATATAGATATATACCGCATTATAAGTAACCACTCTCTAACTAAAAATCAATGCTGTACACTCTGGCATAGGCTGGGTTAGCAAGCGTAGCGCAGATAACGTAACCCAGCATTTCCACATATGCAAAACTTTGCTGGGTTACGTTTTTATTGCTGCGCAAAAAAAATCTAACCCAGCCTACGGTATTAACTTTTAATTAATGACAGTGCCCCTCTCA
>CAZXJK010000289.1:1484-3691 GCA_964640895.1 uncultured Methylomonas sp. | reverse complement strand
CCTTAAAAGACAGCCCTCATATTGACAAAGCAAAACCAAAAAACAACAAGACACCATACCACTGGCAAAAACAAAGGACATCACACCCTATTCCATGGCTAATTGGCAGTGTACTTGGGCTCGTCTTGCTAGCATTTCAAGTGCATTATTTTACAGGATACCCACTCGCACAAATGGCGCAAATAAGACCTTGGTTACAATCCCTGCATCATGTCACCCACTACCCTTTAGCAGCCTATCGTAACCTCACCGAATTCACTACGATCGGTAGTTCATTACAACAAAACCAAAATAACGACTACCGCTTGCAAGTAAGCTTTATAAATCATGCTGAATTCAGCCAAGCACTTCCGCAGTTAAAATTAACATTACACAACTTACAAGGTGGTATTTTTGCGCAACGAGTTTTTAGTCCACAAGAATATCTCACTGCAACAAAACAAAACACCTTAACAATTAAACCCTCCTCCACTATGGATATTGATCTATTACTCGCGCCTCCTTTACAAGCTATTGCTGGTTATGAGATAACATTAATATAAACTACCTAGCTTAACAAACACCATAATAAAGCATACAGCAACAAGCGATCACACAGTTCCCGCCTCAAATACAAAAGTTATTCTATTTACTCTGCTACAGTTGGTTATAATGCTTTATTTATACTACCCATCAAGTGCAATATGGCTCACCCTGAACTGTTCCTAAAGAAAAATGAAGATAAACGTTTACGCCAAGGTCACCTTTGGATATTTAGCAATGAAGTTGATACCACACGTAGTCCACTCAAACAATTTAACTCAGGTGACTTGGTTAAAGTTGTCGCAAGCGATGGAAAAATACTAGGAACGGCTTATATAAACCCCAATACCCTGATTTGTGCTCGCCTCCTATCCAGAAAACCCAGTGCAAAACTGGGCACAAAAATGTTTACCACACGCATATCCAAAGCACTGGCCTTACGTGAACTATTTTACGACAAGCCATTCTATCGCCTAATTTTTGGCGAAGGTGATGGCTTACCTGGTTTAGTCATCGACCGTTTTGGCGACGTGCTTTCCGTACAAATTACCACAGCAGGGATAGAGAGACAAAAAGAGCCTCTTATTGAAGTACTGGTAGACTTATTGCAGCCCAAAGCTATTTATCTAAAAAATGACAACCCACAAAGACAATTAGAAGGCTTATCTGATCAAGCAGAACTTATCTATGGTGAGCTACCAGAGCAATTAATTATAGAAGAAAATAATGCCACATTTAAAATTGACATTTTAGCAGGCCAAAAAACGGGCTGGTTTTATGATCACCGTAGCAGCCGTGCTACTTTAGCAAAATTGACTACTGGAAAAACAGTATTGGACCTATTTTCTTATGCGGGAGCCTGGGGCATTCCTGCGGCAATGAATGGCGCTGCGCAAGTGACTTGTGTGGATTCTTCTGCCAGTGCGATTGCCTTAGCCGAACAAAATGCGCAATTAAACCACGTTAGCAATAGCATGCAATTCGTACAAAGTGATGTATTTGATTATTTGAAACGTATTCGCTTAGAGAAACAACATTTTGATATTATTATCTTAGACCCACCCGCACTTATTAAGCGTAAAAAAGATTTCAAGTCGGGTTATGAAGCCTACCGTCGCCTGAACCACCTTGCTTTGCAAGTTCTGGCAAAGGATGGTTTATTAGTATCAGCCTCTTGCTCATCACATTTAAGCAAAGCTAATTTGCATGAAATCTTACGTTCGTCAGCAAGACATATAGACAGAAACCTATCTATTATCGCTACTGGTGGGCAAGCTCCTGACCACCCCATTCATCCTGCCATTGCTGAAACCGAATACCTTAAAACTTATTTTTGCGCGGTATCTGAAAGCTTATAAGCATTACACCTAAAACTATTTGCATAAAAACACTGCTGCCCTCTTTCAGGGTGCAGCAGTGATTATAGCTAACTTTAAAGTTTAATTACCAGAGAAAAAACAAGCGTGGAATCACATATACATTAACCGTGCTAGTAGCAAGCCCACCAAAACCGTCAGAAACCGTATAAGTAAAGCTATCATAGCCCACAAAACCATAAACTGGCGTATACGAGATCATGCCATCACGAATAGCCACACTGCCACTCGCGGGTGAACTGGTACTTATAATTTGTAATACATCGCCATCAGCATCGCTATCGTTAACTAAAACATCAAGTATTGACA
>CAZXJK010000289.1:0-1384 GCA_964640895.1 uncultured Methylomonas sp. | reverse complement strand
ATTATTGGCATTTGGGTACTCTCCCTTACTCCATTGGGTTATATTTTGACTATAACTACTCCCCATAATAGGAGCCCAAGAGACAAAGCCAGCACCCTGCCCTTTATAATAAGTCCTAGAGCTACTACCATCATGCGATAAGGCTAAATTATGCCCCAGCTCATGCGATGCAGCCTCTGCAATATAAGATGGCTGGAGCCCCAAGTTATCAAAGTAAACAAGCGCAGGCTGATAATACGCATAGTTAATCCGCCCCCAAACATTAACATAAGCAACACCACCAGCATACCTAGCAGGCATCGCTTGCCCTGTCGCATCAAATTTACTGGTCACTAAAATATGTCCAACTTGAGCACCAAATGCATCAGGCTCTTCAGTTGTCACATCTATATCAAAAGGTGCAAAATCTTCTGCAACACGTTGCCATATATTAGTAATATGTATCCTTTCGGTCGCAGAGAATGTATTGCCATCATCATCTCGACTAAATGGCTTGGCTTGGTAAGCACTGATAGCCCCATTCCATGCGGTGCCAGATATTGTATAACCTTTGAAGTTAAGGTAAACAGTATTAGCAGCCCCCAATTTACTATGCAATTTAAATGTATCTGTCGGATTAATGCCTTCTGCTTCGGGATCTGCTTCTAGGTCAGGCTGACTTATGCTGGCAGGCAGTATTGGTGCAGGATCTTCATAGTACACCGCTCCCTGCTCATCCACTCTAAGCATTTCAGCATCTTCTGCTGGAAAGTCAAAGCTATGCAGCCATTGCACAGCCTTTTGCTGCGCAGAGCTAGGGAGCGATTCAAGACTAGCTTTTAGTGGGCTAGCAGGTAACGCTGCAACGGCAAATGGTGCAGCTGCACCAAACATTTTTATGTTTTCAGGATCTGCCAAAGCATTTCCCGCCATAAAAGATGCTGACAATGCCATATATGGTATTGTTTGACGTAATTTCATTATATTTCACCTAAAATATTTAGAAGTCATTAAATATGCAGGGGTCCTCTGCATACCTAAAATATATTTGCTTAGGGAGCAGGAAATAAATAATCATCCAATTTTTAAAACCGATAAGCCAGTATTAGTGGCATCTCTGGAAAATTTTGGATGATTTAATTTTTCCATTTCCCTTAAATTGAAGAAGGAACAAAAGTTCAGCCATACCTGAGTCTAGCTCAAGATTTTGGCTGCACAACCGCATCATACTATGCACTCGTACTGCTAACTCAGCAGCATTTCACAAAATAAAGCAATAGAGCTAGCCCTCAAAGTAAGGGGGTTAAATAACCCTATAATTAAAGATAGCAGTCAACTAGTGTTTGTAAAGCCAGCGATTCAGCGTATTTTGCATTTTTTACCTTTAGTCACGCTCAGTTTTCCA
>CAZXJK010000288.1:0-3710 GCA_964640895.1 uncultured Methylomonas sp. | reverse complement strand
CCGCCCTATCTGGACCAATACAGTGATGCACTTGCATAAGTACTAGTTTTTCTGCTTTATAATCTAGTACTTGCAAAGCATCACCAGAAGGTAAATTTCTCAGCAACTCTATATATTCATCATCTTGCTCTACTAAAGTAAAATCAACTGGAAAACGACGAATCACTTTTTCAGTCACATCTGATTCACCACTAGACCTTACTTGCCGACCTGCATAAACTTCATAGGCATTCACTTCGTCAACACCCGAAATGGATGTCAATATTGTCACCATTTCATTGGTTAAACAATTAAAATCAATCTGCTTGGTCAGACTAATTGACCAGCTAAACGCCTGTTCAACAGTGACATTACTTAACATCAAACTAGCCTGCCGGCCAAGTCATTTGTCGACCACCTAACAAATGCAGGTGCAAGTGATAGACCTCCTGCCCACCCGCATTATTACAATTAATAACAGTACGGTAGCCTGTTTCAGCAATGCCTTCAGATGCAGCAATCTGTGCAACTGTTTGCAACAAGTGCCCTGCTAATCGCTGATCTTGCAAATCATTTAAAGTGGCAACATGCTGTTTGGGGATCACTAAAATATGCGTGGGTGCTTTGGGGCTAATATCACGAAAAGCCAGCACCTGCTCATCTTCAAAAACCTTATCAATAGGTATTTCCTGATTTACCATCTTGCAAAATAGACAATCTGTCATGTTATTCCCTCTATTCTATTGTGCGCCGCCCACCAAATGCATGCGCTAACGTACCACTATCGATAAATTCCAGCTCACCACCAACAGGCACTCCATGCGCAATGCGAGTGGCTTTTATCTGCCGTTGCAATGCTAACTGCCCAATATAATGCGCAGTTGCCTCACCTTCTACCGTCGAGTTGGTTGCCAGAATAAGTTCTGTTATTTTACCACTATCTAAGTGCTGTTCAAGTTGATCTAAGCCTATTTCATCAGGCCCAATACCATCTAAGGGTGATAAACGCCCATTTAATACAAAAAACACACCTTGGTAATCAGCCGCTTGATTAATGAGCCAAACATCTGCAGGGCTTTCCACTACACACATAATACTGGCATCACGTTTTGGACTAGCACATATTTCACAAAACTCATGCTCGGTTAAAGTACGGCAATTCTTACAATTACCCAGTTGAGCAACCGCCTGCTGTAGCACATTGGCTAAATTCTCAGCACCACCACGATCTCGTTGAAATAAATGTAAAGCAATGCGTTGCGCTGATTTTGGGCCTATTCCCGGCATACAACATAAAGCATCAATAAGCTCAGTTAATAAACCTTGTTTATGCATTATTAGAATGGCATTTTAAACCCAGGAGGTAAAGGAATACCCGAAGTCACATCACCCATTTTTTCTTTTTTAATTTTGGAGATTTTATGCACTGCATCATTGATAGCAGCAGCAACCAAATCTTCCAGCATTTCTTTATCATCGCCCACTAAAGCATCATCAATAGACACTTTACGTACTTCCCTTTTACCCGTCATGAGAATACTGACCATACCACCACCAGCTTCGCCAGTGACTTCCAGTTTTTCTAGTTCAGCTTGTGCTTTTTGCATATCTTCTTGCATTTGCTGAGCTTGTTGCATGATATTACCCAGTGCACCTTTCATTTATAACTCCTCATTATTATTGTCCATAGGCTCAACCGAACCCGGAATGACTCGCGCATCAAAATTGGTTTTTAATGCTTGAATATTAGCATCATTATCTATCGCAGTGACAGCCTCTTGTTGTCGATTCTGCTTATCTTTATGCATTTTAACAGCTGGCGTATCACTGGCAATCGTTTCAACTCGAATAACCAATTTAAGCGGCTTGCCATAATAAGCTTGTACTGCTACCTGTAATTTCTCTTGCGAGCGCGAACTTTTAATTTGTGCTTGCTTGGTATCTAAAACCAAACGGCACTCATGCTCATCAACGGCCTCTAAAATACAATTATTAGCTAATTCACGCGTTAAACCCTGTAAATTCATGACAACTACCATATCATGCCACGGTATATCAGTAGCGTTAACGCTAGTTTTCTGCTGTACTGCAACAGGCTCAGCTATTGATTGTGTCACCAGCTTATTAGCTTGTACAACTGGAGTTATAATAGTCTGCGGCTTAGGCGCTGTCACTGCAGCGGGCTTAGCAACCAAGGCGGCACTTAAATTTGGCTGACTCGAACTTACGCTAGCTTGCTGTGGATTAAATGCCAGCATCCTCAACATAATCATTTCAAACCCAGATTTAGGTTCGGGGGCCAAGCTCAAATCTTTTTGCCCCAACAATGCAATTTGATAGTAAAGCTGTAGCTGTTCTGCCGCAAATAAAGGACTTAAAGCGCGCAGCATTTCCACATCATCGTCACTCTTAATACTGGCAGGCACTAATTGCGCTAAGACCAAGCGATGCAATACCTGTAATATTTGCTGCAAAATATCGGCAAAATCTGGTGATAATTCCGCCATAGTATTAATCTGTTGTAACATTTGTTCAGCATTATTCTCCGCCAAACTACGTAACAAATCCTCGACAGGCTGCTGGGCAATGGTTCCCAGCATTTGGCTAACGACCTCGGTACTCACCGAATCATTACCATAAACAATCGCTTGATCTAATAAACTTAAACCATCACGCATACTACCATCAGCAGCTCGCGCCAATAAACGCAACGCGGATGTTTCAAATTCAATTTTTTCTTCGCCTAAAATATAGGCCATTTGCTCGCTGATTTGCGTAGGCGTAAGCCGTTTCAGGTTAAATTGTAAACAACGAGATAAAACAGTAACGGGGATTTTTTGCGGATCGGTAGTCGCCAATAAAAATTTTACATGTTCGGGCGGCTCTTCTAGCGTTTTCAATAAAGCATTAAAACTATGCCCTGACAGCATATGTACCTCATCGATAATATAAACTTTGTATTTGCCGCTATTAGGTGCATATTGCGCGTTATCTAATAAATCGCGGGTATCTTCAACTTTGGTACGTGAAGCAGCATCCACTTCGATAAGGTCTAGAAAACGGCCTTCATCTAAAGCCTGACACACAGCACATTGACCACAAGGGTTAAAATCTTGTAGATTTTCGCAATTAATAGCTTTTGCTAAAATACGGGCAATAGTTGTTTTTCCGACACCACGAGTACCTGTAAATAAATAGGCATGATGTAAACGATTATGCCGCAAGGCATTAATTAAGGATTGACTAACGTGCTCTTGACCTACAATTTCGGTGAAATTATGGGGGCGCCATTTTCTGGCGAGAACCTGATGATTCATAGCAGAGTGGAGAGTGGAGAATGTAGAGGTTGGGCGGAAACCATGCCAGCCACATCTCGGCACACGAATCTTCTGCTACCGTTGCTCCCTTCCGGGCCTGGCGGAGTTGACAGAATATCGTTGCGAGAGGACCGACACAGTAACCATAATGTCGACAACCACTAGCGTTGAAGAGGGCGTATTATGAGACAATTATTTAAGCAGTGCAAGTAAAAATAATGTTTTTTATAAAACCCGCATGATAACAAGCACATAAGCCAGCACCCCACTGACAGACACTGCCCCTAATACTATCAATACTTTCTTCATAAATGCTTGCTTCGCCACGCGCTCCTTACGTACGACCGCTTGCTGAGCCATGCTATGTGTTATGGCCAGCTCTTCTAATTGCTGTTGTTCATGAAAATCCAGCAA
>CAZXJK010000287.1:0-3750 GCA_964640895.1 uncultured Methylomonas sp. | reverse complement strand
AATTTCAGGCCCTGCTCTAGTCATCAACACTAGGTCAGACTCACGCACCAGTGAACTTTCTGGCACATTACAAATACTTAATGAATATTTTGCACCTAAGCGCTTTGCCTCTATTAAAGCAGCTAAAGTATCAGCTGTTTCACCTGACTGTGAAATAGTAACCACTAAGGTATCTGCTGAAAGCATAGGTTCTCGATAACGAAACTCGCTTGCAACATCAATACTACAAGGCACACGAGCTAATTTCTCAAACCAATACTTGGCAACTAACCCTGAATGATAACTAGTTCCACAAGCCAGTATTTGTACAGATTTAACTTGCGCAAAGACCTCAGCGGCATTATGCCCAAAAGCACTATCTTGCAGACTGTTATCAATAAACCGCCCTTCTAAAGTTTCTGCAATGGCTCTGGGCTGCTCATATATTTCTTTCAGCATATAGTGCCGATAACCCGCTTTATCTACAGCATCTGCTTTTAAGCTACTTTCTTTAATCGGGCGATCAACAACTTGATCATTATGATCATAAATAACCAAGCTATCTGTGGTAATTTCTGCAACATCTCCTTCTTCTAAAAAAATAAAGCGTTGCGTAACTGGCAGTAATGCAGTTACATCAGAGGCAATAAAATACTCACCTATACCGACACCAATCACTAACGGACTTCCTTTTCGGCAAGTAATTAGAGTATTAGCGTCATCTTGACTCACCACCCCTAAAGCATATGCTCCTTCTAAATGCTTAATAGTATTTTTAACGGCTTGCAATAAGCTACCTGCTTGCTCTAATTCATGATAAATTTGATGGGCAATAACTTCTGTATCCGTCTCTGAAGTAAAAGTGTACCCTTGTGCTTTTTGTGCTTGACGCAATGCTTCATGATTTTCTATGATACCGTTATGCACAACAGCCACTTTATTGTTGCACACATGTGGGTGTGCATTAAGTCTACTAGGCTTGCCATGAGTAGCCCAACGAGTGTGTGCTATACCAATATTGCCAGCAAATGGATCTACAGCCAATAAATCCTCTAAACCTTTAACCTTCCCTATTTGTCGCTGCCTATAAATTTCATTGTCTGCAACAACCGCTAACCCCGCAGAATCATAGCCCCGATATTCTAACCGTTTTAAACCTTCAATTAAAATAGGCACAACATTTCTTTGCGCAATACCACCCACTATCCCACACATATTACTGCTCCTTTTTTACTGGGCGTTGCCAGTTTTTTATACTAATTTGTTTTGATCGTGACAGGGTCAACTGGCTCTCTGGGGCATCTTTAGTCACTGTTGAGCCTGCACCGATAGTTGCATTTTTGCCTACTGTAACAGGCGCAATGAGCTGAGTGTCCGAACCAATAAAAGCACCATCTTCAATAACTGTTCTGAATTTATTTACACCATCATAATTACAAGTAATAGTGCCTGCTCCGATATTCACTTTACTGCCTATGGTTGCATCACCTATATAGCTTAAGTGATTAATTTTGCTTCCTTGGGCTACTGTAGACTTTTTAATCTCAACAAAATTGCCAACATGAACCTGCTCAGCTAATTCAGCTTGCGGGCGTAACCTAGCAAATGGGCCTATTCGACTTCCAGCCCCAACAACTGCATTATCGATCACACAATTAGCTAGAATTTCAACGTCATCTGCAATAATAGAATTATTAATTATGGTATTTGCACCAATATTTACATTATTGCCTATTGAATTTCTGCCTTCGAAAATAACATTAATATCTACCGAGATATCTTGCCCTAATGCATCGAAACTACCTCGACAATCTACTCTTGAGGGATCAAACAACGTTACACCAGCCTCCATCAGCTTATCAGCCTGTGCATTTTGGTAAACTCTTTCCAAATAACTAAGCTGTTTACGATTATTTACCCCCATAACTTCATCAGGGTGCTCAGGCTGGCTCGTTTTTATTTCTATACCATCCTTAACCGCCATTTCTATAATATCGGTTAGGTAAAATTCTTGCTGAGCATTACTATTATCTAGCTGTGCAATCCAAGCTTTTAACTTATCGCCCTTTGCTGCCAATATTCCAGTATTAACTTCTTTTATGTGGTGCTCTTGGTCTGTTGCATCTTTATGCTCAACTATTTTAGTCACATTGCCCGCTCTATCTCTGACTATTCTGCCATAGCCTGATGGGTCATCTAAATTGACAGTCAGAAGTGCCATGCTCTGTGCTGATACATGTTGTAACAAGCCCGCAATTGACTCGCTTGATAATAATGGTACGTCACCATATAAAATTAATACCGTGTCCTCATTATTCAGCAAGCTATCTGCTTGCAGTACGGCATGCCCTGTGCCTAATTGTTGTTTTTGCTCGATCCATTGTGCATCTAAATCTGCTAATGTTTGCTTTACTAACTCCCCTCCATGCCCATAAATAATAATGACTTCGTTATTATCTACTGACTTACTCGTAGCATACACATGTTCCAGTAAACTACGATTAGCAACCTTATGTAGTACTTTTGGCATTGCCGAACGCATACGCGTACCTTGTCCAGCAGCTAATATGAGGGTCTTCACAGTCATTACATTTTTCCTTTCTATCTCTTAGGCAAACTTAAAGTATACCAATTATATTGTCTAATAATGCCGTATAGTCGTCATTAATTACCATATTTTTAAAACAAAAAAGCCCGATAACGAAACCGCTACCGAGCTTTTTTAACGACCACTTAATATTATATAAACTACTTTATATTAAGAACCGCGCTTTCTAAATTTATCTAGTGCTCTCAATTGCATCATTGCTACAGCTAGTTGTGCTTGTGCTGTTGCGTAATCAATTTTACCAGACTTATCACTTAATGCTTCTTCGGCTTCTGCTTTCGCTTCTAGCGCAGCTGCTTCATCAATATCTTTTGCTCGCATAGCGGTATCAGCGAGTACAGTCACTAAATATGGCTGCACCTCCAATAGTCCACCAGAAACAAAATATTCCTGAGTTTCAGTATCGCTCACTTTCACACGAACTTCACCAGGATTTAATTTAGATATTAATGGCGCATGACCAGGTGAAATACCTACTTCACCAAGTTCAGCAGGAGCAAAAACCATTTCTGCAAGCCCAGAAAAAATTTCTTTTTCTGCACTTACAATATCTACATGTACTGTCATAGCCATAATATTACCTATAAATAATAGATTACATGCCTTTTGCTTTTTCTACAGCTTCATCTATGGTACCAACCATATAGAAAGCTTGCTCAGGAAGGTCATCATATTCACCAGCAATAATGCCTTTAAACCCTGTAATCGTATCTTTTAATGATACATATTTACCTGGAGCACCAGTAAAGACTTCAGCAACAAAGAAAGGCTGCGATAAGAAACGTTGGATCTTACGAGCTCTTGTTACAGTCAATTTATCTTCTTCAGATAACTCATCCATACCAAGAATCGCAATAATATCACGCAACTCTTTGTAACGTTGTAATAAACCTTGTACACCACGCGCTACTTCATAATGCTCATCACCGATCACTAAAGGATCTAACTGACGACTACTTGAATCCAATGGATCAATCGCAGGGTAAATGCCTAGCTCAGCAATTTGACGCGACAATACAACTGTTGCATCTAAATGCGCGAAAGTTGTTGCTGGCGATGGATCTGTTAAATCATCCGCAGGCACATAAACCGCTTGGATTGAAGTAATTGAACCTGTTTTAGTTGAAGTAATACGCTCTTGCAATACACCCATTTCTTCAGCT
>CAZXJK010000286.1:0-3767 GCA_964640895.1 uncultured Methylomonas sp. | reverse complement strand
ACTGGTTGCACATTATTGCCGTGGGTTTGATTATCCACATTGTTATTGCCTGTGACAAAAGAATACGTTTGTGGAATGAAGGCCGTGTCATAAATAAATAACATTTAATCTAACAACAAATTATTATAAACTATGGAAACTTTTTTACTTTTTTATGCATATGCAGGTGGAGCGCTAATAGGTCTTAGTGTTTCACTTATGATTTTATTTAATGGACGTATCGCTGGAATCAGCGGCATTTGCGGCGGTCTAATTAACCCCGTCAGGAACGATTGGATCTGGCGCTTGGTATTTCTGTCTGGTTTGATCGGCGGTGCTTTTTTAATGGATCAGTGGTTGGATCTTAATGTCAAACCACAGATACAAGCACCGACCACTTTGCTAATTATCGGTGGCTTTCTAGTTGGTTTTGGTACTCGGCTGGGTAATGGTTGTACCAGTGGCCATGCCATTTGTGGTATTGCACGTTTGTCAATTCGCTCTATCGTAGCAACCCTTACATTTATGGGGACGGCGGCCTTAACTGTCTATATCATGCGACATGTAGTCGGGGGCTCAATATGAAATCACTATTAGTCGCTTTAATTGCCGGGTTATTATTTGGTGCAGGTTTGTATATATCGCAAATGGTCAATCCTGATGAGGTACTTAACTTTCTGGATGTAAGCGGTAACTGGGATCCGGCATTAGCGTTGGTTATGGCGGGAGCGTTAACTGTCGCCTTTATTACTTTTCAGTACTTATTACGTAGCCGAACTCACAGTTGGCTAGGAGAAGAGCTAATGCTTCCTCAACGTACAGATATTGATAAAAAGTTAATGATAGGTGCTATATTATTTGGCATAGGCTGGGGATTAACGGGTTATTGCCCTGGTCCTGCTATTGCAGGACTGGGGGTTGAATTTAGCGATAGATGGATAGTTGTCGCGTCAATAATAGCGGGATTTTTGGTGCACTATCTACTCTTCAATCGCAAGCGTTAATGTAGGATATTCTGGTTCCCACGCTCCTGCGTGGGAACCAGAAAATAAAGCATTAAGGGACAAAGTACTAGCTCACTGTTGCAACCGCCTCACTAATAAATAATTGCTCAATAAAAGCCTCAGCATGTGGACTTAATGTCTTATTGGGTAAGGTAATAATCGCGTAATTGGTTTGTAAATTAGGTATTTGTAGGGGAATAAGCGTCAAGCCTTCAGAAAACCGACGCTGTATAGATTCTGTGGTAAATGAAATTGCATTGCTATTTTCTACAATAGATTCCAATATATCCATGTTATCGCACTCAATATCTGAACAAGAGGAGAGACGTTCGGTCTGTACATGGCTTAGTGAAAATCGCTTAATTAACGCTTGTTTATAATGTCGCGCCATGTAGGGAGCCGCAAAAGGATATTGGAAAATAGCCTGTAAATTGATGTTATTATTTTGCAAAATAGGATGATGTTGACGACAAAAAAAACAAATTGGGTGCTTAGGGAATACTCTTGTTTCTATTGGCTGATCTGGATTAATATATAAAGGGTCACCCACGATAAACTCAATTTCCCCTACCAGTAATTGCGCATAAAGTTTATTAATGTTTTCCAATTTGAGGTTAATATCAATATGAGGATATTGCTGGTTAAACTGCCCCGTCGCCGCACCTAAAAAATATTTTGCCACAGCTGGCCCTGCACCCACATTAAGCGTACCTGTCCGCATCCCTTGCATATCTTGCATATCACGCTCTAGCTGCCTCATCTGCTGAGTAATCACTTCGCTATGCTCAAGCAGCTTAATACCAAAAGCGGTTGGCTTGGTTCCTTTTCGAGTGCGCTCAAATAATAGCACTCCCAATTGTTCTTCTAAACTTTGAATGCTACGCGTGAGGGCGGATTGTGAGAGTGATAATGTCTCTGCTGCAATAGCAAAGTTTTGGTATCTTGCCAAGGTATGCGCATGATGTAAGTGCTTTAAATCAATCATGATGTATAAAATGCATTTAAACTATGAATAAAATGAATTATACACATATATAAGATTAGTCTACACTCAAGCATCTATACCCTTATTTCAGGAAAATACTATTTATCTGGAAGTCTTATAACAACTCTACTATGTTTTTCACCTAAAAATCTTTTTTACCGTTATTTACCTATGGATAGCAAATGAAGAAAACAATTATTACCAACAACATACCTTTTAAGCCACTCATCTTTGCGATTTTTACAATGACTATAACAGGCTGTAGTCAAATCGTTAAAGAGGCACCACAAGCCAATAACAATACACCTGAGTTTAAAGGTAAAATCGCCTTAGATATTAGAGACTCTCAATCAGATTGGTCAGCTTACACACCAAAATCTGCCCCTAAAGGCTCACCCAATATACTATTTGTTTTATACGATGACACAGGTCTTGGGTCTTGGTCTCCTTATGGTGGAGCTATTCAAATGCCCACTTTGGAAAAGCTTGCAGAAAACGGTTTAACCTATACACAATGGCATACGACTGCACTATGCTCACCGACACGCTCAACCTTACAAACAGGAAGAAACCACCACCTAAATGGCATGGCTGCCATTACCGAAACGGCTGATGGCTTTCCTGGTGCTAATGGCAGAATGTCTGCAAGCGTCACACCACTGTCTAAAATATTGCAAGACAATGGCTGGAGTACTTTCTGGGTTGGCAAAAACCACAATGTTCCCGAGCAAGATGTTGCTTCTGGAGGCAGTAAAAAACAATGGCCATTGCAAATGGGCTGGGATCGCTTCTATGGTTTTATTGGCGGTGAAACCAATCAATGGTATCCCGATTTAGTCGAAGATAATCACTTTATTGAAGCACCAGCAACACCAGAAGAAGGCTACCACCTTTCTAAAGATTTAGCAGACCATGCACTGGAAATGCTGCGTGATCAACAGGCAACCAACCCTTCTAAACCTTGGTACTTATGGTTTAACCCAGGCGCAAATCACGCACCTCACCATGCACCTAAAGAATACATAGCAAAGTACAAAGGCAAATTTGATAAAGGCTATGATGTCTATAGAGACTGGGTAACAGAGCGAATGATTGAGAAAGGCATATTACCGAAAGGAACGGTCAATACGCCAATGAATCCAATGCGCGCAGATATGGCGGCACCTATTGATAATGTTCGCCCTTGGGATTCATTAAGTGCAGATGAGAAAAAGTTATTTGCAAGAATGGCTGAGGTTTATGCGGGATTTTCGGAATATACGGATGTTCAAGTCGGTCGTATTATTGATTACTTAGAAGAAAGCGGCCAATTAGACAATACGCTTATCATGTACGCCGCTGATAATGGGGCTTCGGGCGAAGGAACGCCTAATGGTTCGGTTAATGAAAATAAATTTTTCAATGGTTACCCTGATGAATTATCAGAAAACATGAAATATTTAGACGTGCTAGGCGGCCCAGAAACTTATGAGCATTTCCCAACAGGATGGGCTTCTGCTTTTTCTGCACCATTCAAAATGTTTAAACGTTACTCACAATATGCGGGTGGAACCAATGACCCACTTATTATCTCTTGGCCAAAAGGAATCAAAGCTAAAGGTGAAATACGTCAACAATACCATCATTCAGTGGATATTGTGCCGACCATTCTTGATTTAGTCGGCCTTGAGATGCCAAAGGTTTATCAAGGCGTTGAGCAAGAGCCATTATCAGGTGTATCAATGGCCTATACTTTTGATGCAAAGCCAACAGACCCTACTCAAAAAGAGGTGCAATATTTTGCTATGTTAGGTTCGCGT
>CAZXJK010000285.1:0-3778 GCA_964640895.1 uncultured Methylomonas sp. | reverse complement strand
AGTTCAAGCATTTTAACTTCTAGCGGGGCATAAAAAAGTTGATAGGTCAGGTCAATTTGATAGCGAACCCCTGCACGAGCATTCGTTTTGTCAATTTTAATCTTATTCAAATTAAGCCAACGATTAATCTCACCTTTACTAGGAATACTACTGTATTGCAAAGCCATTCCACTTCTAACTTCCACAATAATCCGCTGTTTTATTTTATCACCAATAACATACCCAAAAGGGCGGGGTGTTTGTACTTGAAAGAATGTAATAGGCTCGCTGATTGAGCTAGAACAACTACTCAATAATAAACAGATAAAGACTAAAGTTATGTTAAATCGCATTTGTTTTAACCTGTTAGCTGTAAAAAGTATTGGTTAATTAAGGCTGCACTGTAGCCTTGGTCCAAAAATAGGGGTTCACAACCAAAGCGTCTAAAACAGTGCTGTAGTTGTTGTTTTCTTTGCTTAAATGCGGTATGTATTTTATTTTTTAATGAGGGGCGCATCCATAAGGTGCGCGTTTTTCCTTGTTCCATATCCGCAAACTTCACTATCCCCCAGCGTGGTAAATCATTACTTTCTTTTTTATCCCATAACACTAAAGGGATGACTGTATGTTTATTCAGTCTTTGCATTTGTTGTTGAATTATTTTATCTGGCATATAAAAATCAGATAGCAGAAACACTAAAGCAGAGCTGTTCGGTAAATAATCAGCTGCTTGTAATAAACTGTCTGCTTGACCAGTCAATGTGGTTGCCTGAATGTGTTTGGCAATTTTAGCCACCCGACCATGTTGCAGGTTAGCGGGAGAAATAAGTAATTGGGTATCAATTTTTTCACCACAGCCAATAAACCCAAAACGATCACCTACGATATGCGTAGATTTAGCAATAGATAAGAGGCAATCAATAATAGCCTGCTGTTTATTATAGTGTCCTTGATACCCCATAGACGCCGATAGGTCTGCCAATAAAAATACATCCAAACGAGATTGCTGCTGAAATGATTTAACTTGGTACTGAGAAAAAGGGTTGAGCATGCTAGCCCTTAAATCAATATGCCTTGGATCAGGGGCCGCAACGAGCGGTCTATGTTGCTTAAAAAGAAGCCCACTTCCGACAACTTTACCAGCATGAGCACCAGGAAATACATTGTATTGTGATGCCTTACGGTAATGAAAAATATTATTTTCTATCATTATCTTATTGATTGATAACCAACATAATAAATACGCTAGTTAATAGCAAATAGGCTGGTACACTATATTTTAATGGGCTATTAATAATCAACTTAACAACGCCTGAATAATGTTTACCTTGTCGGTTGTAAAGTGACTCACCCAATAACCAGAGTAATGAGTTGGCAATGATTAATGCGGTAATACTTACTAGCGTTGCCTCAGTGAATAAAAAAGATTTTGAGGTTAGTAGTTCGGCTCGTTCATTAGAGTGAACTAAATTAGCAATGAGTATTCCTAGTATTAGTGCGCCTTCATCAAAAGCAACTAGAAAAAAACCGTAGCTAAAATAACGAAAGCGTTGGCAGCTTAATTTAAATCGGTTTAGGTGCTGAGTTAGATAAATAAAAGGAAGGCTCAGACAGAACAGCAATAAGCCGATAATACTGATCAATGCCCAGAATTTCACCCCAATAGCCGAATTGAGGGAAGAGGTGTAATAAGAGGCGTAGGAAATACCACTAAAACGATCTAAGCGTTCAGCAATAATGGCACAAACAAAACCGACACCTGTCCAGTTTAAATAAACCCCAAGTAAATCACTAAAACCACTGGCTGGGGTAATTGCTTTAAAAAACGATTGTTTAGTCATAGCTTATTATTTTTATATGATCTATGGCTCCAAATTATGGGGCGGCTATTCTTTCAAGAATGCCTTTTATGAGTTCAGGCATTAGCTGTTCTTGTCGATAATTGTAAATGGGGTTTAAAAATAGTCTATGAGCCATAGTGACTTGAAATACGGCCTGTAAATCTTCAGGCAATAGTGTTTCTCTATTTTCTAGCCAAGCATTCACTTTGGCGGCACGAATTAAAAAACTCATGCCTCTAGGGCTGGCTCCTGACTGAATCAATTGATCCATTTCCACATCCACTAATTTAATGCCATATTTTTGGGGGTGTTTACTCGCTTTCCATAAATCCAGTGCATAATTTTTTAACATTGCACTGGGCTGAATACTTTGCTGAATTTGTTCAGCTAAACCATTCAACTGGTCATAGGCAATTTTGCTTGTGTCGACCTCATCTACCAGTCTATCCACATCATGAAAGCGGGAATTAAAAATTAATTCTTTTAAGAGAGCGTCATCTGTTGGCGCATCAATATTGATTTCCATCATAAAGCGGTCTCGTGCAGCCGCAGGTAATTCAAATGTTTCTTCTTTCTCTATCTTGTTTCTATCAGCAAAAATTTGGATATGAGGGAATTTATATTCTTGATTAAAGGCACTTATACTGCGCTCTGCCATCACTCTCAGTAATAAAGAATGTACTTGTGGGCGAGCTCGGTTTATTTCATTAAAGAAAAAAGTCGCTAAACTCTCACCTTGTTTAAGCAGTGGTCCAGGGTCTACTTGTGGTTTACCTTTATTATCTAGGTAAGTGTAATAAATCAAATCTGCTGGCATCAAATCAATGGTGCCTTCAATCCGCTGATAACCACCCCCTAAGCCTTGTGCTATCGCCCGCAATAAAGTGGTTTTACCCACACCAACACTGCCTTCTAGCAAAACATGACCGCGTGCAAAAACAGCAATAACACAATGTCTTATTGCTTGTTGTTGACCTAAAATTGTGTGGTTGATTTGTTTTTCAAATTGTAAGGCTAAGTCTCGCCAGTCACTTAATTGATTATTCAAATTTTATCATCCAAAAAAACTCCAGCTCGGAGGCGAGCTGGAGTAAACGCTTAACATTAGTCTTTACCGGCAGCAGCTTGAGTGCTCCGGAAAGGAGTAGAGTGTGATGCTTCGTGCATTTATCATTGTAGACTTTCAATTGCTGATTTCGCTGATAGCTGTATGCCTGAAACGGTCAAGTAGCTAAAATGTACCTATTTCAATGCATGGCTTTCAACGAAGCAATCACTTCCTGATTATGTAGCTTTCTTACCTCCATGTAGGAAAATCGGCTACCAACTTAAGGCGGGACAAATGGAATACAAAATGAAAGGCTGGGGCACAATAGCTTCAGCTATCGCTGTATTAGTGATAGCTAAAGCTACCAGCTCCAAACCGCTATGTCCCGTCTTAAGTGCGTAGCCGAAAAATCAACTTATTATCTGTTTACAGTGCTAATCCCTCGAAGATTAATCCACCTACACCTTAAGGAATGTGCATGGAATAACCTCCCGAAGTTAAAAGTCGGAAGGTTGTTTCATGCACGCTCCTAAGAGGGGCAGGGAAAACCTGCCAAGATGAAGTGTCTTAAAGATCATCTACATCATAAACAAACGTGCCTGTTTTATTAAAATGGGCTGTTCGTTGCTTATTACGTGCTTCCATTTCTTTAATAGAGGTCGATTGTTTATTCAGTTCGTTGGAATCATGCTTAGGGTCATATTTACTGCCTGCTACTTTTTCAGGGTAGCCAGGTTTTGGTTCCCAGCAATTTCCTGGTTCTTTACAATTTGTACCGTCATACGCCTGAGCTGTGAACGATACGGCTGCTGTTAATAAAACAGCAATGGTTAAAATTTGCTTTCTCATCTCTAATCTCCTGAATTATTTTTTGAGCCATTTAGCTTTTTTGGGTTTACCCGTATAAATA
>CAZXJK010000284.1:0-3800 GCA_964640895.1 uncultured Methylomonas sp. | reverse complement strand
TGATATATGGATTGGTTTATCAGCAACCCCATGATTTTTAGCATTTTGACAAATATTAGTGAGTATCTGTGCCAAATGCCCAGAGTCGAAAAGAATATTGCTGTTTTCGGTTTGAATGTTGGGGGAGAAATATTCGAGCGTAGCCGCAGAACTCAAACAAAAGTCATGAATAAATTGATTTAACCAAGGCTCAATAGTGATGCACTCACGTTGAATCTTTTTACTGCGGCTTATTTGCAGCACATCTTCAATAATATGGTTTATGCGATCTGAATGCTGATTGATTATTTCAGTCATTCGAGTGTCAGTTTTGTCCAAATTAGGGCTTTCGGCCAATAATTGCGAGGCATGTGAAATAGCGCCTAAGGGATTGCGGATTTCATGGGCTATATTCGCCGTTAAGTGACCAAGAGCCGCGAGCTTACTTTGGCTTGCTTGCTTATGAATGAGCGATAAATCATCTAAAAATATTAAATAACCTTCCTGCTCATTATTACTGAAGCGTTTAAAGCGAATCTGTACATTGTTAATGTTACTTTCGGCTGGGAGATAAAGGCGATTAAGTTGAGTAGCGTTATCAATCCATAGCTGAAATAAAAGCCACAATTTTATATGGGCTTGTTGTAATGGTGTTTTTAAGCTGTTGTTTAATAGTAATAGAGTAGTGGCGGCATTATTAATATGTTGAATTTCATATTCTTGATTAAGAGCTATAACACCTGACGCCATGTTTTCAATAATAGAATCATTCAGTACCGATAAGTTTTCTAGTTCTTTTTGTTTTTGCAAAGAGATGGCATTGGATACTCTAATTTCACTGGTGAGACGGGTCGATACATAAGCTGTGGCAAATAAAGCGATGCCAACTAAGCCGACCTGTGCAGAGCCTGTGGCATGACCTAGTTGACTAAAGTTACTGGCAATATACTCGGCCAACAAGCCAACGGTGCTTAATGCTGCAAAAATAAGTGTGAGCAGTTGTGTGCACAATAAGCTGGTCATAACAATATTGATGACCAGCAAAAGGCCTAAGCCGCTTTCTACGCCACCACTGGCGTGCATTAATATAATGATGATAACAATATCTAAATAGATCTGTATTGATATCAGCTGTTGTTCTTTGTTGGCTTGTCGCCAAGAAATTAAAATCCAAAATAAAGCGCTTATTAAATAAAAGAAACTTACCCAAGAATAAAGCTCAGTTTTCTCAATATTAATAAGGGGTTGTTCGGTTAATAAGATTTGAGAAAACAGTACAGCCGCAGTAATCAGTCGATAGATATGTAATATTTTGGCTGAATGATTTTTTCGGTTGAGCGTGTTAGAAAGGCTTAAGGAAGGTTCAGCCTTGGTCAGCATGATCTTGGTTGCAATAGTATTCGTTGTCGAGCTTAACGGCTATAGATTTAGGGATATGTGTTTGGCAGTGAGCGCATTGAACAAGAATTTCACCTTCTTCAATCTGTCGTTTTTCTACGGGAGTAAAAAACAAGCGTTTTACCAGCCAAAAGATAATGATGACAACTAAAAATAATAATATGATTCTCATGGATAAGATCGTAACAAATTGACTGAGATAGTCTATGATGAATATTCAAAGACCTCAACATAAACAAAATGAGAATCAACTATGAATTTACATGAGCATCAATCGAAACAATTGTTTGCCCAATATGGCATTACGGTTCCCAACGGGAAAATTGCATTTAATTTAGCAGATGCAATCGCTGCTTATAAAGAGTTTGGTGATGAAAAAGTCATTGTAAAAGCGCAAGTTCATGCAGGTGGTCGTGGCAAAGCCGGTGGTGTCAAAATAGTCGCGAGTGAAGCGGCATTAAGTGATGCCGTTAATAATATGCTGGGTGGATATCTAGCCACGCATCAAACTGATGCCAAAGGTTTGCCAATTAATCGAGTGCTGGTCGAGCAATTATCTGAAATAGAGCGTGAGCTTTATTTAGGTATGCTGATTGATCGCAGCAGTAAACGTATTGTATTTATGGCGTCAAGTGAAGGCGGCATGGATATAGAGCAAGTCGCAGCGAACACGCCCGAAAAAATACTGAAGATCGCCATAGACCCCATAGCAGGGTTACAAGGTTATCAATGTCGTGAATTAGCCTTTGGTTTGGGCTTAGAAGGCACTCAAATTAGGCAGTTAGGCAAAGTGATGTCTGGCTTGTATCAGTTGTTTACTGAGCTAGACGCGAGTTTGGTAGAAATTAATCCGCTGATTGTCACCAAAGGTGGAGAGATCATGGCGTTAGACGCCAAAATTGGCTTTGACGATAATGCGCTCTATCGCCAAGCAGGAATTCTAAAGCAGCGAGATAAAACACAAGAAGATGCACGCGAATTAGAAGCCAGTGAATTTGATCTAAATTATGTGTCACTTGAAGGTAACATCGGTTGTATGGTCAATGGTGCAGGCCTTGCCATGGCGACAATGGATGAAATAAAACTGCAAGGTGGCAGACCAGCAAACTTTTTGGATGTAGGTGGCGGCACCACGGTAGAAAAGGTGACGGCGGCCTTTAAATTGATTGTGTCAGACGATCAAGTTAAGGCTATTTTAGTGAATATATTTGGCGGCATTGTACGCTGCGATTTAATCGCCGAAGGCGTTATAGCAGCGATAAAAGACATTGGTCTAAAAATTCCAGTTGTGGTGCGATTAGAAGGCACTAATGTCGAGTTAGGTAAGCAACTATTGTCTGACAGTGGCTTAGATATCATGACGGCAAACGATTTAGAAGATGGCGCCCAAAAAGCAGTCAAGTTAATTGGAGACATGGCATGAGCATATTAATTGACCAAAATACCAAAGTGATTTGCCAAGGTTTTACGGGTAAGCAAGGTACTTTTCATTCTGAGCAAGCCATTGCTTATGGCACTAAAATGGTAGGCGGCGTGACCCCCGGAAAAGGTGGGCAAAGGCATTTAGACTTGCCTGTTTTTAACACAGTGGCAAATGCCGTTGAGCAGACAGGCGCAGATGCCACAATGATTTATGTGCCAGCACCATTTTGTGCAGATGCTATTTTAGAAGCCGAAGCCGCAGGTATTAAAACCATTGTGTGCATTACCGAACATATACCGGTGCAAGACATGCTTAAGGTAAAATCAGTATTAGAGCATTCATCTAGTTATCTTATTGGGCCAAATTGCCCTGGTATTATTTCATCGGGTAAAAGTAAAATTGGTATTATGCCTGCGTCTATTCATTTGCAAGGGCGAGTGGGCGTTATTTCACGCTCTGGCACGCTTACCTATGAAGCCGTGCATCAAACCACGCAAAATGGCTTAGGCCAAACGACCTGTATAGGCATAGGCGGTGATCCAATTCATGGCATGAGCTTTATAGATTGCCTAGCGCTATTTGAACAAGATGACGAAACCGAAGGTGTAGTCATGGTCGGCGAAATTGGTGGCAATGCAGAAGAATTGGCAGCCGCTTGGATAAAAGACAATTTTTCAAAACCTGTGGTCTCCTATATGCAGGTGTAACCGCACCAGCAGGTAAGCGTATGGGGCATGCAGGGGCAATTATAGCAGGTGGTAAAGGCACAGCAGATGAGAAATTCGCCGCCTTACAAGACGCTGGAGTAGCAACTGTTAACTCACCTTCAAAGATTGGCGCTAAAATGAAAGAGCTATTAACATAAGTTTTTATTGCTGAAATAAAAAAATCTGCCTATACTTCGCGCCGAATTTTAGCATTGCTATGATTCCAATTGGAGGACTTATATGTCAATAGAATTACCTGAAGGTTACAAGCCAACAGAAGAAGAAGAATACAT
>CAZXJK010000283.1:0-3817 GCA_964640895.1 uncultured Methylomonas sp. | reverse complement strand
CAAACAAAAATCCTGCCCAAATATTGGATGCTTATTTATTTCCAAGTGCCTTATTGGAAAAATGCCAGTTCAGATTCTGCTATCACGCCTTTATTAGGTAATTGGGTGCATTACTCGGTTAATGAGGAGGGTGTAGTGCTTGAAGCAGCAACTGAGGCACAAGCTTTACAATGGTTAGCTGATAAAATACCGACTACCATCACAACCCCTGCAGCAGATTTAACTTTGTTAGAACCCATACCATTAACTGAGCTGGGGTATAGTGATTGGTTACGAGTGGGTGTAAAAGCAGCTAACGTTGCTGAATTAGCTAAAATTTTACCTGTAGATATACCGCCTAAAGGATATGCCTTACCGTTTGCATTGTATGATCAGTTTATGAGATTGCCTCGATGTATTGATGATATACAAGCACTTTGTAGTGATGGGCAATCACTCTATGCTTATGTAGAGGAAATGCTAAATGCGTCTGATTTTAAAGCCGACCAGCAGGTGCGCGCGCAGCGACTGGCAGAGTTGCGCGCCATCATAGAGCAAGCAGAAACACCACAAGCAATGATTGACTTGATTGAAACGGTACGTCTATTTTGGGAACCAGCAGGTGAGCCATTTACCCAAAAATTAAGAGTGCGCTCCAGTACCAATAATGAAGATTTGCCTAAATTTAATGGTGCAGGTTTATATGACTCCTACACGCATAAACCTAAAGAAGGCAAATTAATAAATAGTATCAAGCAAGTCTGGGCTGGGTTATGGACGTATAGAGCCTTTGAAGAACGACATATCCATCGTATTGATCATTTAAAAACTTATATGGGGGTATTAATTCATCCAAATTATGGGGATGAACAAGTCAATGGCGTTGCGATTAGTAAAAATATTTACAACCCAGGCTGGGAAGGGCTGTATGTGAATGTGCAGTACGGTGAAATATCCATTACTAACCCGGAATTGATTGAGATAGCAGGGAAGCAAGTTAGCCCAATTTCAGATGAATTTATTATGACCTTATTACCTGCATCGGCTTTTGGTTATGCATGGGAGACGCAATTTATTCGCCATTCAAATGTTGTCGAAGTATATGGGGAGCCAGTTACCACTGAGAATGTGCTGCTAGAAAGTGAAATGAACGAACTACGCGATGCTTTAACCATTATTCATGCGCATTTTAAAATGCTATGTCAAGGTGGTCAGGGTTTTTCGATGGATATAGAATTTAAAATCACCGAGACAGGTGATGGTAGTCGAGGCAAGTTGGTCATTAAACAAGCACGCCCTTGGATTGATTGAAAATTAATGGAGAATTCGCCGTTTCTTGAAGTTCGTTATGTTTTTTTTGGTAATATGCAACACCTGCCAATGATTTAAAATAAATATCCTGTAAAATTTTGGGGGAATTGTTGCTGTTCTCATCGCTAGCCTTATGGATATGAATGTAGTATTAGTATAGATATATTAGTAAGGTTTATCAAAGATATAGCAAAGCTAAATTAAGTTAGCTATCCCCTTGATTTTCGTTTAATTTCCTTGGTTTATTGATTTTCAGAGGTTGATTGATTATTATCGACGCTCTAATGAGGTTAGCTTGACTGATCAAATTCCTTAACTACCACGGAGTAAAATTAAATTGTTATCTATTGTTGAATTTATTATTTGGTTTGCAACTATTTATGTCATTGTTTCGGTTTATGAAAACCTTGTACATAAAATTTTTATGCACAATAAGTTTTTTCCTAAAAAAGTTTATCATCTTATACCTTACTTAATTGATGTTTTTGAGTCTCATGCGATTCGTCATCATACTATATGGTATCGTAAATTTGATTATGAATCAGACCCTGTCGGTCATGATGAAAATTTAAAGATCCTTTATCTTGACCTTTTTTCAATGCTGCTTGTAACCTCGCCAGCATGGGGAGCCTTAATGTGGTTCAACACTGCAGCGGGTATATTGTATATTGCCTTATTTTTTTTACATCGCTTTTTATGGAATACGTTACATTGCCAAATGCACATTCCAGAAGATGTTTTTTTTCGCAAATGGGGTGTTTATCGTTATCTTGCTAGACATCACTTCCTTCACCATCAAGAGACTAATAAAAACTTTAATGTTGTCTTTCCGCTGGCAGATGTATTGATGGGGACAATAGCGACAGCAAAACAGAGTGATATTAGAGAAATGCTTAGATTAGGTTACCTTTTACCACGCTCAAAGCGTATACAGCAACGATTTCAACAACAAGGCATTCCAGTTTTGGGTGCCAATCACATAAGTTCCCAAGCATAATTACTTTAACATTTTGCTTGTCTTTTTTTTCATCTCTCGTGCTGCATAAATAGTTACGTAGCTTGCTATACGCTTAATTTATGCGCCTTGAAGATGAAAAAATCCTGCGTAAAAATTAGTCAAATTAATTTTGCTGGGGGACTTACAATAAATCCAAAGGACTGGTCACCCCCAAAATATCTTTTTCCATCACATGCGTGTAAATTTCCGTTGTCTTCACATCAGCATGCCCCATCAATTCTTGCACAATACGAATATTGACCCCATTCTCAAGCATATGGGTAGCAAATGAATGTCGAAATGTATGACAAGTTGCCCGCTTAGTAATGCCCGCACGATCAACCGCTACTTTGACCGCTTTCTGCAAGCCAGATTCCAAAACATGATGCCGCCGCTCCACACCAGAGCGCGGATCTTGACTGCGATTTTTAGCAGGAAAGGCATACTGCCAGCGAAATTCCAGCTCAGCACTCGGATACTTCCGACCCAAAGCCTCAGGCATATAAACACGGCCAAAGCCCTGCAATAAATCAGCATCATGTATTACCTTAACCTTATCAACACGCAACAATAAATCTTCACGCACCAACTGCGGTATCCCTACAACCCGGTCATTGCCGCCTTTCCCATTACGGACATAAACCAAACGATTACCAAAATCTAGATCCTGAATACGCAAACGAATACACTCCATCAATCGCAAACCACACCCATACAATATTTTAGCCATCAACAAATGATTTCCCTGCATCTGCGCAAAAACAAGTTGTACCTCGGATTTCGTTAAAACAACCGGTGGCCGCTGCTGTTTTTTCGCCCTAACATGAGCAATATCCTCTGCAACTGGTAAATCAAGCACCTTGGTATACAAAAAAACAATCGCATTTAACGCCTGACGCTGTGTAGAAGCTGACACTTTTAATTCAGTCGCCAGATAGCTTAAAAAAGACTCAATCTCCACCTTCCCCATCTCTCTCGGGTGTTTCAAGCAGCGATGGTATTTCAGATAGCGCGTAATCCAATCACAATACGTCAATTCCGTACGATACTTATAATGATAATACCGCATCACCTCCCGCACTTGCTCCATCAATTTTAACTTAGGGTTCGGCTTGAATTTATTTCTGATTTCCATAATGACTATTTCTTGACGAATAAACTGAGTGGTTAAATACATTATATTTTCCATGTTTATCCAGATTATATCAGTAATAGATGGAAAATTGTTGTTTATATGTTAGTTCATAACTCAAAGAAAAATAAACGTATAGAAATATAATGTACTAATATCATTAGCTTAAAATATATTTTACTGATGACTTTTTATTTTTATAAACACTCTAAATTTTCCATATTCTAACGAGTCCTATTCTTTGCTTTCTATATAAAACTGAGCTATGATGCCGAACATGGAAAAGTAAAGTAAAAACATCCACTTTGCATAGTTTAATATGGCAATACATGGATTTTTTTGCATTGCATAAGAGCTGTATGTAGATAATTTTCCATATATTACTAATGTTAGGCTTT
>CAZXJK010000282.1:0-3822 GCA_964640895.1 uncultured Methylomonas sp. | reverse complement strand
AAACCCTTACGCCAACAACTCGCCTCTTATATGCAACCCTGTAAGTTTATTGTCTTAGCAAGCTTGCCAGCTTTATCCAATGGCAAAACCGACTATCAAGCTATTCAATCTTTATTTAATAAGCCATGACTTATTCTCAACTACAGTCTATTGGTGACTTACAATCCTCTCAGCAACGCTTCCATTATTGCGCTCAACAAAACCTATTAAAGAATGCTGTTGCCGTTGAAATCGGTGGCTTAGGGACTACTTTTCAAGAGCTAGTCACCGCTCACTTTGAATTAGGCAAGTCTTGCCAAGATACGGGATTAATTCTCTCTATTAATGCCCATTTATGGGGTTCTATTTTCCCGTTGCTTCGCTATGGCACTGCTGAGCAACAACAAACATGGCTGCCCGCCCTGCTCGCCGGAGATTTAATTGCAGGCCATGCGATTACTGAACCCCAGGCAGGTTCAGATATAAATTTATTAAACACACAAGCTACGCAAACTGAGTCTGACTTTATGCTTAATGGCCATAAACGCTTTATCACCAATACTCCTATTGCTGATGTTATGGTGGTGTATGCGGCATTAGATAACAAACTTTCTGCTTTTATTATTAAAGCAGACGATTTAGGTGCGAATTTTACCGATACGCCCAACGTCACTGGCTGCGCAACAGCGACTATGGGGGATGTCATTTTACAAGATTGCCTTATTCCCTTAGACCGTCAACTGGGTAAAGTCGGGGCGGGCAATATGATGATCCAAAGTGCCTTAGAACTAGAGCGTGCCTTCCTTTTTGCTGGCATCAACGGCATCATGCACTGGCAACTGCAACAAATTATTCAATACAGTCGTGAGCGTAGAGTAGAAAACACGCACTTAGGCGGCAAGCAAGCCATTAGTCACAAAATTGCCGATATGAAGCTGCGTTTAGATAGCTGTATGCTTTGGGTTAATGAATGTGCCAGACTAAAAGATGCCAATAAACGCATTAGCTTGGTGAGTGCACAAACCAAACTATTTGCCAGTGAAGCTTTTTTGCAATCCAGCCTTGATGCTGTGCACATTATGGGAGACAGTGGTTTGGTTGCAGCAAATAAAATGTCTACATTTGTACAAGATGCCATGGCGAGTCGTTTATTCTCAGGTTCATCAGAAATCCAGAAGAATATGATCGCTGCTTTATTAGGTACTGGTACTGGATACAAAAGTAAATCATAATATACTTACACACCACCTCCCATACAACTCACTTATTCCATGTTTTTTCGTGCCCTATTAGCTTTTTTAATGGTTCCCGTTGTCGTCACTGGAGTCGTACCTTTCATGCTCTCTCAATATGATCCTTTTCAAGGGCAGACCAATTTATCAGGGTTATTAGTCATCAGCTTTGGCTTATTAATTCTGTTATGGTGTGTACGCGACTTTTATGTTGCAGGTAAAGGCACTTTAGCACCTTGGGATCCACCTAAAAAACTAGTCACCATTGGCCTGTATAAGTATGTAAGAAACCCAATGTATATCGGTGTACTGTTTATTCTATCTGGCTGGATTATTACTACAGCATCACCCTTTATTTTTGGCTTTACAGTCGCTTTATTTACTGCATTTTACTTCAGAGTAAAAATGCATGAAGAGCCGTGGGCTGAAAAAATGTTTGGCACTGAGTGGTTAAACTATAAAAATAATGTGCCTAGCTGGTTGCCACAGGCCAAAGCCTATCATTCTGTGAAATAAAAACGACAGATGGCCATCGGCATTATTTCAATCACATTAGCTATCATGGCAATATTGCCTTGCCTAGCACCAGGGGCAATGTCGGCAATAGGGGTTTTTATTTCCCTATTTGCATTGCTTATGTCTTGCCTTACCACTATAAAAGGTAAGGCAAAATATTTACTACCTGTTCTGTTTATTGTCACATTGAATATTTTTGTAGTCAGTGAATTTTCTTTTTCTTTAAGCAAAAAACTGTATTCACATGCAGAAACACCCCTAAGGAAAATCATCCACAAAATGACTTATACTGAAGTGGACAGAATAAAACAGGAAAAAAGTAAACAAGCCTTAGAAAATTATCTTGGCTATGAGCTGGTTGTAAATTATAAACGTAAAGAGGAAGGGTATTGGCAATTTGTCAGAATGGTCGGATTAATCATTTTTTTTCCTTATTTAGTCTCTTTTTATCACTTATATAATATTTTGCAAAAAAAGACCGCCAACAAAAATCTGCCATAATTTGGTATGAGGGAAAGGGACACTTCGTTTACAACGTCAGGTCATCAATAAACCCTAATGCTGAATCATTCTGTGCAGAAAACTGCTCCCACACACCTGCATCACGGGCAAGTTGTTTAAAGTTTTCTGAACGATTGGTCATCTCGGAAGCCACTAGCATGAGCTCTAATTCTAGTGGCGGCATGGCTTTCATTAAAGATTTCACCAAGCCACGATTGACTCCATTCACTCCAAAATCACCTAGAGATAACGCCCTGGAAAATCCGTAAAACTGCTGAATACGACTTTCGCATAATTGGGCAAAGCGGGCACTTTTATGAGTATTTTTTAACGACTCTGTAATAGCTAAAGCTGCAACGGCAGCATTATAAAATGCATTTTGCACACCATGTGAAAAAACTGGGTCTACAAAGCCTGCCGCATCCCCAATGCAATAATAATTTTGCTGACAAATCTGCGTTGCATAATAAGAATAATCAGGCCGGTATTGCAGCGAATTATCGATATATTCTGCGTCACTCAATAAATCTTTTAAGTATGGCAATTGCGCACAACATTGTTGAAAATAAGCAGCACGTTGGCTTTTATTCATGCCCTGCATTCTATTTGAACGCACAATCAAGCCGACACTGGTTTTTTCGCGCAAAACGATATGCCAAAGCCAGCCATCAGCATGCGACATCACAAAAGTCACAGGTGCAATAGCTTTAAGCTCTATGGTTGCATGACTTTGCCGGTCTACCCCAACATAGCGCGAGTTTTTAAAATAGCCCCATAAAGATAAAAAATTCATAGCAGGATTAATATTTTGCCGTGTCTCTAATTGGTGCGCCATTAACGAACTATGACCACTTGCATCAACAATAAATCGACATTGGATGCTACCTTTAGTGTTTGACTCGCCGCGTGAATCTACATAACTAACCACAGGTTCGGTTTTGGCTAAATCGACTTTTTTTACCACGACTCGGTTAAAAACTTGTGCGCCCTGTTCTTGCGTATGGTTAAGCAATAGCTGATCAAAAATATCACGTTCAACATGCAAACCAGGGCGTGTGTAACCATATTTGGCAAAGGATATCTGATGGACTTTACCGTTCCAAGCGGTAATCCCACCTGCTTTAGCAATAAAACCTTGTTGCTGAATTTTTGCCGACACACCCAGCTGGTCAGTAAATTTCCAAAAATGCGGGATTAAGCTCTCTCCTACTTGATTACGCGGGAACTCTGCACGTTCAAGTAAAACGACATCAACATTGTTTTTAGCCAAATGAGTGGCGACACTACTACCAGCAGGGCCACCACCAATCACCAATACAGTACATTTTCATCAGTGTTCCCCTATTAATTGTTCCCGAGGCACTAACCTCGCCACAAGAGAACTCATAAAGCGCTGCAAAGACGTTCCCGTTATTATTGCGTTTTGAACTGCCCGAATAGTATATGAGCTGATGCGGGTTATTCTTTCTTGAAAGAATAATGGGTTCACAAAACAACCTTGCTTTTGAGCCAGCTGTTGCCTTTTCTCAAGAGTCTCATTGGGGTGTGATTAAAAGTGTGTGGTATTTTCAAAAATATTAAGCAGCTATAGCGG
>CAZXJK010000281.1:0-3851 GCA_964640895.1 uncultured Methylomonas sp. | reverse complement strand
TATTATTTTTAGTGTTTGCTTACCCTATCTATTTTACGGCAACAAAAAAAATAAAACGTTTGGCAGCAGGTTTAGCGCAGACAGTGCAAGAGCAGACAACTGAATTGGCTGGCAAAACGGAACGCCTACAACTGGCCATGTTGGTATCCAAACAGGGCTGGTTTGATGTGGACATTCTATCAAGTACTGTGACTGTAAGTGATGAATACCCGCGCTTATTAGGGTATGAGCCAAGTACATTGCATTTCAGCTTACAAGAATGGCAAAAAAATATACATCCTGATGATAGGCAGGCAGTGGTGTATCTATTTCATGAAAGTCTGGATCATAAAAAAACGCGAGAAATGGAGTATCGGCGTAGGCATAAAGGGGGTAGGTGGGTATGGATACATTCGATTGGGCAGGTGGTTGCATGGGATGAACACAATAAACCTAGTAGGATAGTGGGTATACACACCGATATAACTGAGCGTAAGCGCAGTGAGCAGGTATTACGTACTTTGGCAGAAAGTGGTTCTGCCATTGATGGTGATGTGATGCAATATATAGTGAGTGAGTTAGCAACCTCGCATAATGTGCGTTATGCCTTTATTGCCTGTTTTGATGAAAATAGCACTGGTCAAGTCACGACAATTGTGCATTGGGCAAATAATCAATTTGGGACTAATTTTTCTTATGACTTGGAAGATACCCCGTGTCAGCTTGTTACCCAGCAAGAAGTGGCTTTTTATCCTGATAATATCCAACAGTTATTTCCTAAAGACCTTATGTTGGTTGATATGGAGGCGGTTAGTTATCTAGGAGTGCCACTTAAAAATAACAATAATGAAGTGTTGGGGTTATTGGCTATGATTGACGATAAGCCTATGGCGGAAGATATGTACAGGCTGGAACTACTGGGCAGTCTTGCTGCTCGTTTAGTTATTGAATTAGAGCGTAGGCAAGCAGAAACACAATTAAAGTTATCCTCGCAAGTTTTTAAGGCAGCACATGAAGGTATTATTATCACTGATGTAGCGGGTGTGGTGGTGGATGTGAATCCTGCTTTTTGCGATATTACAGGTTATAGTCGCGAAGAAGTGATAGGGGGAAAACCGAGTATGCTGAGTTCAGGAAAGCACTCCCCTGAGTTTTTTGTGGAAATGTGGAGCACAATAACTAGCCAAGGTTTTTGGCGGGGTGAACTGTGGAGTCGTAAGAAAAATGGTGAATTGTATGCCGAATTACTGACCATTTCTGCGATCGTCAATAATGTGGGTAAAACGCAACATTACATTGGCATGTTTTCTGATATTACCAGAAGCAAAGCGCAACAGAAGACCTTAGAAATGATGGCACATTATGATGTGTTGACAGGTTTACCTAATCGCAGTTTGTTTGTTGATCGTTACCAACAAGCCATTGCGCATAGTAAGCGCACTAAAACGTTACTTGCAGTGTGTTTTCTTGATTTGGATGAGTTTAAACCTATCAATGATAACTATGGGCATTTAGTGGGTGATCAATTATTAATAAAAGTAGCGGAGAGGATTACCGCTCAACTACGAGCCGAGGACACTGTTGCTCGTATGGGAGGTGACGAATTTACCTTATTGCTAGGTGATATTTCGACACAAGAGCAGTGCGAGCAGATGTTGGCACGCCTACATCGATCGTTAGCGCATTCTTTTGTGGTGGAAGGGCAAGAAATGCTGATTAGTGCTTCTAGTGGTATAACATTATATCCTCGTGACGATGCTGACCTTGATACGCTATTAAGGCATGCAGATCAAGCGATGTACAAGGCAAAGTTAGCAGGTCGCAATCAATATAAATTTTTTGATTTTGCAGAAGATCAACAATTGGTGGATAAGCAGCAACGTTTACAAGAGATTCAAGGTGCATTATTGCATGGCGACATGCATTTATATTATCAGCCTAAAGTGAATATGAGAACGGGTGAAGTATTTGGTGTAGAGGCACTGATTCGTTGGTTACATCCGCAAAAAGGCTTGATACCCCCATTAGATTTTTTACCGATACTCGAAGGGACGGAAATAGAAAATCAGCTGGGTGAATGGGTTATTACAACTGCCTTGCAACAGCTCGATACTTGGCAATCTTTAGGACTTAAGTTAGAAGTCAGCGTTAATATTTCTGCTTATCATTTGCGGTCACCTTCTTTTGTTCAGGTGCTCACAACTGTTTTAGAACGGCATCCGGATGTGGACTCAAATTATTTTCAACTAGAAATTCTGGAAAGCAGTGCTTTAGGTGATTTAAGCGCGATAAGAAAAATTGTTGCAGCGTGTCGGCATCAGTTGGGTTTACATATTGCGTTGGATGATTTTGGTACCGGCTATTCTTCTTTGACACATTTAAGGAATTTGTCGGCAAATGTGTTAAAAATAGACCAAAGTTTTGTTAAAAATGTATTAGATGATGCCAATGATTTCGCTATTATTGAAGGTGTTATTGGCTTAGCGAGTGCATTTAATCGCGAGATTATTGCTGAAGGAGTGGAGACGCTAGAGCATGGTTTGATTTTGTTGGCTATGGGCTGTGAACAGGCTCAGGGATATGGAATTGCCAAGCCAATGCCGGTCAATGAGGTCTTGGCTTGGATAAAAGATTATATACCTAAGCAAAAATGGATAGATTATGAGGTGTTGCCTAAAACACCCACTGCAAAAAAAATAATATTATTTCAGTTATGTTTGGAGTGCTGGTATAACTTGTTTGCACACAATATAAAGTCAGTACCTGATGTGTCCAAAAACTGGCCGGTGATGACGCAGCATAAATGTCATCATGCTATACGCTTTAAACAGATAAGGCAGGAGCCATTATTTAGTCAAGAATGGCTACGTAAAATTAATGCCGATTATGAATTATTTCAGCAGACGGCGAATGACTTATTTAACCAATATATGCGTGGTGATATTGTGGGTGCTATAGCTGGGCTTGATGAGCTGTCTATCATATATCAGTTAATTGTTGTGCAACTGGGAAATGAATTAGCACGGTAGGTTGGGGTGAGGCACGAACCCCAACAAACGCTTAATCATCATATTTTTTAAGATTGCTATACTGACCTTGATCTAACCCTATCTCTGGTTCTTTTACTGCCCAGCAAATCGTGTTTGATATTTTCTGATTAATACCTGACACAGCACTTAATTCCTCAGCACTTGCGCTAAAAATAGCTTCGACACTATCAAAATGATTGAGTAAGGCCTCTGCTCTACTGGGGCCAATACCTGGAATGCCTTGTAATATGAACTGTTGAGTTTTTTGTTTGGCTTTGGGGCGTTTATGTGGAAAGTGTCGAGTATGATTATTGACTGTGCCTGTTAATTTTTGTGACTGACGTACGGTGTACAGGATCAAACGCGCACTTTCTTCGGCATCTTTTGCGCGTAACACGGGAATATTGAGAAATACGCTGATTTTGATTAATAAGCCCTGAATGGCTGCTCGGTGCATATTTGATTTTCTTAGGCAGGCACTACTCCCTTCCAGAATGAATATCCCACGCTGTGGTGCGGCCGCCAGACAGCAAGCTTGTTTGAAAACACGCCCATCTTTGATGGATGCAACTAAATCAGGCAAAGTCTTACGTTCAAATAAAAAGCTATCATTCACCGCGTAATCTGCTATTGGCAAATGTTGGAAAGTAAGTTCAACCTCGGCGTGTTTTTGTAGATACTCAGCAACCCGCGCTCGTGACTCACGTGTATCAACCTGAATTTTAAGTGGATATTCGGACATTATTATCCTTTTTCCTTGATTTTCTTTATTTGGCTAATAATTTCCTTTGCCTTTGTTGTTCTTTATGTTGATATTTTAACTTTTTTCTTTGTGCTGATATC
>CAZXJK010000280.1:0-3863 GCA_964640895.1 uncultured Methylomonas sp. | reverse complement strand
CTCTCCTACAGGGGGCTTTCACCCCATTAGTTTACGCCCATGCTGGGCGTACCAAAAAATTGCAGCTGACCACTGGCAGTACTACTCGATTTCAGAGGTCATTTATTATCAAAGTTTAGTGTGTTGTCAGAGTTCATCGAATATCTGCCAGCGGCCACTGAATTTAGCGTTATGTGTAATACATCATGATAAAAATTCACTATTTTATTTTCACTGATTCTTTCTTCATGCACTATCTCAGTAACTGTGAATATTTTTAATAACACAAGAAATAATTGGTGTAAGCTAAATTCAAATCAATTTCATCATAGTTATGAACAGCTATATTTATAAACCCGACTGATTTTTTCATTTTTTCTGCGATATTTGGTGTCAATATTTCTAGTTCTTGTAATCTAGTAAATGATTCGCCCATCGTTTGCGGAACTGGAGCATTTGAATTAACACAAATGTGCATGGCAAGATCAACTGATAACTGTACAGCCCTGGTTAGATTTAAAACAATAACATCTTGAGCATCCAGATCTTGCATAAAGACTTCTTTTGTATCAGGCAAACGACTTTTTATTCTCTGTAAACATCGTAAAATTGAATCTATTTTCTTTTCCAATACTATTTGATCCACATTGCTCTCCGTGCCCTTAAAGACCGTTTGATGTAAGGTAAAAAATCTTCATTTGCATAAACATTTTTTATCGCCAGATCCACAAACATCTGCCGACTTCCTTTTATGATAATGCCATCTTTAATTATTTGACTTAATAATGGCTCGCCCACTGTTTTCAGGTCAACCAAATCAACGGCTCTACCCATTTTTTCAGCTATTATTTCAATAAACCTTAATTTTTTTTCGCTGCTAAGGGGCTGATCTAGTTTAATTGCAATATCTATATCACTTGCAAACGTTGCACTTTCTTTAGCGCAAGATCCAAATAAAATGGCTAATTTAATATCTGCATCTTGCTCTAATGCAACTTGTAACTGTTGTATTTTCTTTTGCATAGATATTTATTCCTTACAACTCAAACGCAATTTCATCATCAGGCTCGGACAAATCCAGCAAAATATCCACCTCTTTTTCTTGCAAAACTAATTGCCTGATAATAGCCTGTTCCTTATTTTCCTCTGTCATCACAGGAAAAATGCCACCTTGCAACTTATCTTTGATAACACTTAACATTAACGATAAATCGATTTGTAACTGCTCATCAGCAAAGCCATATACCAACGCAAAATCGCAGAGGGTATTGATTAATCTTGGTATACCACCACTGTGGTAAAAAGTCGCAGCTAATGCATATTTATCAAAAGTATTACCATCTCCGCCTGCGACCATAAGTCGATGTCGAATATAAGCGGTTGTCTCTTTATATCCCAGTGCTTTTAGCTTGTAATCTATAGACACTCTTTGTGCTAATTGCCTAAGTTCTGGACGCTTCATCAAATCCAATAATTCTGGTTGCCCTACAATAATTAATTGTAAAACCAAATGCTTATCTGAATTAATATTAGAAAGTAAACGTAGCTCTTCTAAGGTTTCCAAATCAAAGTTTTGTGCTTCATCTATAATTAATACCGTACGTCTATTTTCAGAATATTCCTTAATTAAAAAATCTGTTAATACCTGGTATAGCTCCGCCTTATCTTGAATCTCTGCATGCAAATCAAATGCAACCATGACCCAACGCAATAAACTACCAAACTTACTGTGTGCATTTGAAATCAAGCCTACGGTGACATCATCACCAATACTTTGTAAAATTTTTCTAATTAAGGTTGTTTTTCCAGCACCAACCTCACCACTTATAACCGTCACTCCCACTTGGCTTTGTATGCCATAATTAAGCATAGTCAGAGCCATTTGGTGTTGCTTGCTTAAATAAAGAAAAGCAGGATCTGGCGTTAAGGCAAAAGGCTTTTCTTTTAAATGGTAAAATTCTTTATACATTTGAACCCAAGGTCATTAAAATATTTAGTGTCATAACATAACTTATAATGAAGTCCTTAAAACTTAGTCTACTTTTCAAAATCATGTTTTTCTCCGCAAACCAGTGGGTACTTCATTGTTTATTTCTGTATTTAAATTGCCACTAAACCCCTAAAAATTAATAGTAATATTTTTCAGTCTGCACATCCGTAGATTTATTAAGAATACAACCCATAAATTTTGTTTCATCAATCATTTGAATACTACGCTTAATCTCATCTTCGCTATTCTCACCTTCTGCAACAACTAATACACATGCATTCACATTTGGCATAAACATCATCGCATCATCCGTGTGCAATAAAGGCGGTAAATCAATAATCACTATTCTATTGTGATAACGATCTTTAAATTCACTTGCTAGTGCTTGCATTTTTGGCGTAGAAAGTAATTCAGATGAACGCCTTATGGGTTTGCCTGCAGGTAATATTACCAATGAATCTATCTCTGGATGAATTAATAATTCAGAAATCGACTTACCGCCTTCAAAATAATCTCTTATCCCTAAGCCTGCTTCTAAACCAAAATACTTATGTATACTGGGTCGCCTAAGATCTAAATCTGCCAATAATACTGAATAATTTGCATCCATCGCCATACTGACTGCAATATTAGAGGACATAAATGATTTTCCCGCGCCAGCCGTAGGGCTGGTAACTGCTAATACACTCCAATTATTAGCTCGCATACGCTGAATTATTTTAGTTCTGAGTATCTTAAATATATCAGCATGACTATCGTCCAATGATGCAGCAACAACACGATTATGTTTTAGTGTTGCATCTGTGACCGTAACAGATTTGGTTTGCTGATACTTAATATCGTCAATCTTAGCTTGTGTAAATTCACTTGCTCTTTCAGGTTTCAATATTTGAGAACCAAGCGCATCTTCACGTTGTTGACTCGCTTTTTCCAGTGCTTTTTTAATTCTTTCCATCTAAATTTCCAGAGCTTTTATTATAATAGCGTTCGGTTTAAATACAGGATGCATGCAAGCAAAGAACTGTGAATGATATAAATAAGTACCCAGGCGTAATTGATTTAACTAATTTTACGCAGGATTTTTTTTCATATTCAAGGCGCATAAATAGGCGCATAGCCGGCTACGCAACTATTTATGCAACGCCGAAGATGAAAAAAAAGACCAGTAAAATGTTAAATTAATTATGCTTGGGTACTTACATCCCATTCAACAATTATTAGGCTTTAAAGATAACGTACTCAATAAAGTTTCTCTCCGTTATGGTTTACACTTTGCTTAATTATGCTACTTATAGAGTATCCAAACCTAGCTTCCTCAGAACAACATACCACAAGACATCCAGTGGCATAATAAGCAAATGAACTAATATGGTAGCCATTATTATGCATGCCAAAAGACTATAAATAATACGGTATCTAGACTTTTTTATTTTTAATAAGTCTTCCTCATTTTCAATATAAGGGATAACCATTAAAGGGGGCGCACCTGTTATAGCCATTAACTGTCTTGCTCCATAGATACCAGATTCCAAACTTGCTTTTAATAAGGCGAAGCCAAATGCTGCACCAAGTGCTAATATAAAGCCTAAAAAGACAATCGCCTTTCTATTCGGTTTAAACGGCTCTTCTGGGAACAACGGCGGTTCAATGAGGGTAAACCGCTCACCCTTACGATTTTTTTCCATCGACTGTGCCATTTCAGCTTCCATTTGCTTGGCCTTAACTTCACGATATTTTACGGTGGCATTATCATAGTCACGCATCAAGTTTTTATATTTTCGCTCGACTTGCGGTGCTTTCAATAACCCTGTCTCATACTTCTCCAACTTAACAAATAATCGTTTTTTAGAGCTCCTCAATGCCCTCAACTCAGCATTTACTGCCTGTAATTGGG
>CAZXJK010000279.1:0-3898 GCA_964640895.1 uncultured Methylomonas sp. | reverse complement strand
AAAACTAAAGATTATGCAACTGCCTTATTTTCTCTCGATGCACTTAACGATAGTGTGACAACCCTTATCTCACAATCACCTAATAGTGCCAACCGCACAGAGCTAGGCTTTAACCCAGCAAGAGACTATCATGAAATAATCCGTTATGAAGGGGCTTGGGTTTTATTTGCGCAAAAGCAAAAGGAATTGCAACATCGTTTTGCTAAAACAAATTTAGTGCTTTTTGATGCTGCAAACTGGTCATTTGAATTAGAGGCGCTGAAACGAGCCATTCAATTAGCACGCTCCAATAATATCCACATAACCATCTTTATTAATGCTTATCATTACACCTATTTAGAAGCCCTCAAAAATGCAGGTTACTGGCCTGAATTTGAACAATTTAAATTGAGTCTAGCGGAAACCGTACAAAAATACGGTAATAACCAAGTGGTACTATGGGACTTTGCGCTATACTCAAACTATACCGTTACAACGGTTCCGCAAAAAAATACCAGCAAGACAGACTGGCATTGGTTTTGGGAGCCTGCACATTATAAAGCTGAATTAGGTGAACTGATGTTAGCTGATATGTTTGATACATCTTGTGTAGCCGATAAAAAAGAAGCGGTTGGTATCAAGCTCAATGCAGTTGATATAAACGCCCACTTACTGCAACAACAAGAACAGCGAGCGGTTTTATTACAAAATTTATTCTAAATTTGTAGATACATATTCAGACTAACTCAACTCTGATTATAGCCAACTATCAATACAATCTTATGCGCTTTCTTTTAATTGTTTTCATAATTCTTGCCAGTTATGGCTCACTTTATCCATTTGATTTTAAATTAAGTGCGCACCCAGGTACTACATTCCTCTCCCCATTATGGGCTAACACCACAAACACCCCCTCTATTAGTGATATTTTAGGGAATATTGCTCTATTTTTACCTCTAGGCATAATCATTGCTTTACAAAACAAACAAAACCATTTCAATAATTTATTCTTGTTTTTTGCAGGAATTGCTTTTGCAACGATTTTGCAAGTTCTGCAACTTTACACTCCCTCTAGAGACCCTAATTTGCTTGATGTCATTTGGAATATTGCTGGGATAGTTGCGGGGGTATTAATAGGTAGTATATTTAGTCGCCCCAGAAACTACACTAACTCCAATCAGGTCGATTTTAATGTTGAATTATTGTTAGTAGGAAGCTGGATTACTTTCCAGTTAATACCATTTGTTCCTACTTTAGATATAGGGCTAATTTGGGGGAATATCAAACAATTACGCCCCCCTTTTCAGTTCTCGATTTTAATTTTTTTGACACATTTCTCTAGCTGGCTAGTTGTAGGTTTTTTGCTAAAAAAAGCCCTTCCAAATAAAAAAGGCTACCTATTAAGCCTTGTTGTGTTGATCACCTTTTTAGCAAAATTTTTCATACTGGATGCCACAATAAATGCTTCAAGCTATCTTGCTGGTTTTAGTGCCATCATAGTGTCGTATTTAACATTATCCAAACCACCATTTAATCCTACACCTCTAATCATTTTATTAGTTTTATCTATTATTTCTAAGGGTATTTTTCCACTTGAATTAAATACTTATACGAAGTCATTTCATTGGGTACCATTTTATGGTTTTTTGACTGGCTCAATGCTTATTAATGCCCAAAATCTATTAGAAAAAATATTTATTTATGGCAGCCTATTGTGGCTTATTCCCCAACATATACGTTATGTATTTGCCCTTGCTTTGGTTATTTTAACAACCAGTATAGAGTTTTTTCAGATGTTTTTAATCGATCATACAGCAGAAATAACTGACCCTATACTCATATTAATGATCGTATTTTCAATGAAATTTCTCCCTTCCACACAGGCAAAACACAACACACCAAATACCCAAAAAACAATACCTGAAACTACTGAAACTACTGAAACTACTGAAACTACAAATTACCGTAGACAAAAATTCCCTTATCTACAATTATTAATTATCATTGTGGCGATAACTTTGGGGCTTAAGTTATTCTTGAGCTTGCCACAACTCCCTTACAATATTAGAGACCTATTTTTAAATGGCGGTAGTTTGCCTAGACTTTTTTGTTTTTCTCTTTTCTTGGTTTGGTTTGCCATCAGCGGCCCTTTATTATCTAAACTAAGCTCGAATTCCATAAAAAATACTATTCTACTGTTACCTATTGGTATTGTATTTTGTGCTATTTCTTTTGCACTCATTAAAGTCTCGGTTTCATATGAAAGTTTATCTGATATTCTTGGTTCATTATTAATTCAAACCGCCATAGAACATGAAGGGTTATAGGAAGGTCTTGGTCACACTTTACTAACATTCCCTAATTTAATTGATAAATTTGAACGCTATGTGCGCTTTATTGCATTAATCGCCCCTTTAACACTAGCCATGTGTTTTTGGACAACTCTTTTTCGATTTAAGAGCCTCACAACTAAACCTCAGCTAGTCGTGCTTACTCAAGCGATAACCCTATTCGTTACTTTTTTTATTGCCAAATTTATCATAATTGATAATGCTGCCACTGATAACCTGACCGAATTGATTGCTGAAAACGGCATGCCATTTCTGGGTGCTTTAATTTTATTACTAACTTGCAATGCGGCTTATCTTTCTAGAAAACCTCTCAACACTCAAGTTACTCGTATTTCCAATTACTTATTGTCAATGACTGCCATTATTATAGGTTGGTATTTGCTTAACTTAGCTTTAGCTGAAAATATTAATAAATATGACGACACATTTTCTGGGGTAGATTTTTTGCTTGGCCCGAACAGGAAAGAACTGTTAGCTCCCAGTACTCTTTTTATCCGCTGGAGCCTACTGTATTTTAGCTTAGTTTCACTATTAAACTTTGGCAGCCGCTTGACTACATTTAAACCTTTACAAGAGCCACTCCCTGCCTCCATACAACAAACTCCCATAGCCAATAAATCTAGGCGCAGATCCAAGCATAGATCTAGAAAACATAAATATTCCAATAATCAAACGACAAAGTTTAATTACAAACAAATCAATACAACCTATACCAGCATAGCGGCTGCCTTAATACTCTTCCTAGTAATTTTAATTAGCAACGAAGAGGAAGCTTTTCCTAATACTGCTGAGAACAAGAGAGTAACTTTACCTGAAGCAAGTTCTTTACCAGATGCCGATATTTTAGGTTTCCGAATGCAACACCCTCGACTCCCAGCACCTTCGGCAATTGAAATCGAACAATTAATGTATAAAAATCCCTCTTTTATACACTCAGTGCGCTCAATCGCCAAAGAAGGCTCAGGCCGCCTATACCAAGCTATTTTTGCAGCCCGCATTCAACCCAATGCTTTTGAGTTAAATACTATTTATTCCCGCTTAATCAACTTGCAGTTTGAAGGGCGCGGCAATGTACAAGCTACCCCAATAGCCCAAGCATACGACTGGTTATACCCCTATTGGTCTATGGAGCAAAAACTAGGCTTACAACAAAAACTCATTGAAGGCTGTCACTATTTAACAAACTTTATAAGAGAGGAGACTTTATCACCCTATAACGTATATCTTTACAACAGTCCATTTCAAGCACTGATGGCAACAGCAATTGCCATTTATAAAGACACTCCACAAGGGCAAGTTTGCATGAATTTTACCTATGATTTATGGAAAAATCGGGTATTGCCTGTTTGGCGACAAGTAATGGGTAAAAATGGAGGCTGGCACGAGGGGAATGAGTATGTTGGCATAGGGATTGGCAAAGCTATCTACCAAGTGCCTGCTATGTGGCGCAAAGCGACTGGAGAAGACCTATTTAATACAGAAGCAGGTATTAAAGGCTTCTTAGACTTTCTAATTTATCGTACTCGCCCTGATGGCACACATATGCGCTGTGGAGATGGTGCATTTTT
>CAZXJK010000278.1:1989-3909 GCA_964640895.1 uncultured Methylomonas sp. | reverse complement strand
AGGAGTTTACCTTATTATTTTATCTCAGCAAGCGCGGAGGGCGGGTTGCACCCTTGTTATGACGCAGGTATTTCTGTGGATGAATTAGCGTTAGAAACAGGTGTTTCTCTTGATAGTTTACATAATATGCTGGATGGAAAGGCTGGACTAACATTTAATCAATTAACAAAAATGGCTGAATATTTTGGTCGTGGTATTTTGTTTTTTCTTGAAGAAAGTACTATTCAGGAAGAAAAAGTACATTCCATAGAATTCCGTACCTTGGCAAACCATAAACCCAACCTTTCATTAAAACTAAGAAATTTAATTGAGCGTGTGGAGTTTCAGCGTGACCGCTATTTAAGTTTAATTGAAGATTTAGCTTATGAGCCTACTGATGTTTTTCAAGCTCCTGAGCTTGCTGGTGATATAAAAACAGCGGCCAAGCAAGTGCGCGAATGGTTAGGACTAAAAGAGAAAAATAGTTTTGACAGTTACCGGAAAGCGATAGAAAAAAAAGGAATTTTAGTTTTTCAAACTAATGGACGTCATGGGCAATGGCAAATCCCTAAAGAAAGCCCTATTATCGGCTTCTCTTTATATCATACAAGTTGCCCTGTCATTCTTATTCGTAAGATAACCCAACATCCTGCCAGACAAGTGTTTACGCTTATGCATGAATTGGCGCATTTATTACTGCATAAAACCAGTTCCATTGATGATGAGGCTGATTTAAATGTGTATCACGGCAATGAAGCCGAGGCTAACCGTTTTGCGGGATTGCTTTTAGTGCCGGAAAATTTTCTTAAGCAAATTGATCTGAGTGCAAAACCCAGCAGGGTGAGTGAGTATTCTGCATGGCTGGCAGCTTATAAAAAAATATGGGGGGTTAGCACCGAGGTTATTTTACGGAGGTTAATGGATCAAAATTTAATTAGCTCTAGTGAGTATACGAATTATAGAAACTGGTTAAAAACACAGAAAATAACCAGTAAAAGTGGCGGCAGCCGAAAATACCGGCACAGAGAACCGCAACATATTTTTGGCGATAAATATGTTCGTACTGTTTTTGATGCGAAAAATTCCCAACAACTCAGTTTAGCTAAAGCGAGTAGCTATTTAGATAATTTAAAAGTAAAAGACTTAAAGCAATTGGAGCAATATATTGCGAGTTATTGATGCCTCTTCTATTATTTATGCCTCTTCTATTATTTATGCTTGGGATAATTATCCAATTGAGCAATTTCCAAAGCTTTGGGAGTGGATTGCTTTAGAAATACAACAAAAAGAATTGGCCATCGCTCAAGTAGCTTTGCAAGAGGTAAAACTAAAGACTCCTGAGTGTGGCTGTTGGCTTAGTGGGAAAGCAATTTTCAGCATAGTCCCCGGTAATGCTATTTTGCATTTAGCGATTGGCATTCAAAAAACAATAGGTGTATCTGGAGGGCATTATCACCCTAAAGGTGTGGGAGAGAATGATATTATCATCATCGCCACGGCAAAAAATAGCCATTGTGATTTGATTACTAATGAAAGTATTCAGAATAACCTTCCTCAAGAATTAATAAAATACAAAATTCCAGCGGTATGTGATTTATCTGATGTTGAGGTAAAGCATTTAGATTTTGTTCAATATATCAAGCAATCAAGGCAAATCTTTGGCTAGTTCACCTTGAACATCCACGAGCAGGATATTACCTTGTTATATGTAATGAAATATTTCTTGACCGTGTTTTGATTCTGGTCAAATTTAAGGCTATAACAAGATACAGGGTTAATGTGGCAAACATAAGAAGTAGGAGGGGCCTTTGGCCGCGACCTGCTTAAATCGCGGCCAAAGGCCCCTCCTACACAATTGGATAAGTATTGAAGGATTATATTGATGTTGAATGAACCAGATACCCGAGCTAATTTAATTGATCCTGCATTAAAACAGGCGGG
>CAZXJK010000278.1:0-1954 GCA_964640895.1 uncultured Methylomonas sp. | reverse complement strand
CGAGGTCATTTGCCCTGGCCAAATTCTAGCGGGTGGCAAGCGCAGCAATGCGGTTGCCAGTGATTATGTATTGCTGTATCACGGTAAAAAACTGGCAGTGGTTGAGGCTAAAAGAGAAAGCTTAAGTTATGCTGAAGGCGTGCGCCAAGCGAAAGATTATGCTCAGCGTTTACAGTGTCGTATTGCCTATGCCAGCAATGGTCACGATATTTATCAAATAGATATGCAGACGGGTGAGGAGGCGTTAGTGGCTGCTTATCTGTCACCTGATGCGTTGTGGACATTGACTTTTGCCGAGCACGAACCTGATTACACTACTATTTGGCGTAAACGTTTTGCTGCAATCCCATTGGAAACCAAAGGCGGTGGCTGGCTGCCGCGTTATTACCAAGAAAATGCCATTAACAATGTTTTAGAGCATATTGCGCAAGGCGATACCCGTATCTTGTTAACCCTAGCCACTGGGACAGGTAAAACAGCCATCGCGTTTCAAATTGCGTGGAAATTATTTCAGAGTGCAAAGCCTGCTCCAGGGGCGTGTTCTATATGCGATCAGCGCCCATGTCGTTGTGAAAAAACAACGCCAGAACCGTGCTCCGATTGTGGTCAAAGACCCTGTATTTGCGAGAAAATAGAGATTAAGTTAAGTGATGGTAAAGTACGGCAGATACAGCATATTTCTGCGGTCATGTATTGGAGTGCAGAAGGTGCGCCGATTACGGCGAAAGAGTTTATTGAGCGTATGTTTGCTGATTTGCCACAATTTTTTGCCGACGAAGATCAATTACGTGAGATATGGAGTGACCCTAGTACCCGCGAAAAGCTGTTGCATGATTTAAGCGAGTCTGGCTATGATGCTGAAAAATTAGATAGTATGAAAGCGTTGCTTGATGCTAAAGAGAGTGATGTTTATGATGTGTTGGCGCATGTTGCTTATGCAACGGAGACTCGTAGTCGATTAGAAAGGGTAAAGCAAGCCATTGCAAAGGCATTTGTGGATTATAAACAGCAGCAATTTATCGCGTTTATTTTAGAAAAATATATTGCAGAGGGCGTGCAAGAGTTAGCACCTAAAAAAATGCGTGGTTTAATAGAGCTAAAGTATAATACTATCAGTGATGCAGCGGTAGAACTTGGGTCTATTCCTGCTATTCGGGATACTTTTGTAGGATTTCAAAAGCATTTGTATGCTGCATCGTAGGAGGGGCCTATGGCCGCGATTTTAAACAGGTTGCGGCCATAAGATTGATAAAAAAACGTGCACGGAATAACTTCCTCAACTGGCTATGCGCCTGTTTCAATGCCTTGAATACGAATAAAAATCCTGTGCCAATTGCTGAATTTATTTTGTACCCATTTCTTAGTGAATTGACTTGCAAGGATATTTTTGGGAGAAAGTCTTGTAAATAATAACTTGAGCAGGTAGTTTGCGTTCACTTTGGTGTTCGTCTAAATAATTAAGCACTTCCTTGAGTAATACTTGTGAATGTAGCTCTTTAGGCAAGCATATGAAATTGCGCTTTACTATTCCTTGTTGTTGCATCATGTCGCCAACTAAGTTTACTCCGCTTAGTACGCCACCAACAAAGCCAGCGCAAGTACCAACATCCAAAAACCTCGTAATTGCTTGTTGTTGTTTTTCGCTCTTGGGTACATCTAGTGCTTTTGAGCATTTTTATAAATATCATCACCGGTTAATGCAAATGCAGTGGGGGGGGGGGGCACACAGAAATCAGTATTCCTAATCAATATCTTCGCCAAAATGAAAAACAAGCTATTTTTTTGCATAAATATCAACCTCAACTAATTTATTTATAGCTGAATACTGGCAAATTATTCATGCGCCTACTGGTTTGGATATTGATAGCCAAACACCAATGGAGATTGCGATAAGGCACTTAATATTTTGGCAGGATTTTTGTTTGTCATTAGTGCTGTAGCAATAGGCGCATAG
>CAZXJK010000277.1:0-3939 GCA_964640895.1 uncultured Methylomonas sp. | reverse complement strand
CATCTGCAGTTACCTTATTCCCTGTCACTATTTTTACCTATCGCGCACAATTAGGCGCTGCTAGCCCAACCGATGTTTTCATCCCTATTTTAATAGCAACTTATATGTCGACAATGATAGGGTTACTCGCTGTTTCAACCGTGCAAAAAATCAATTTATTCGACAAAGTCATTATGTCTTATTTGGTTGGATTTACACTATTTATAGCCGCAGTGCTAGGCTATTTTTCTCAATTAAACCAAGCTGATATGTTGTCCCAATCTGCCCTCATCAGTAATGTTATTCTCTTCTCCCTCGTCATAATTTTTATTCTAGGTGCTGTTTATAAACGTGTTAATGCTTACGAAGCCTTTGTTGAAGGTGCAAAAGAAGGGTTTGAAACAGCTATTACTATCGTCCCCTATCTTGTTGCAATGTTAGTTGCCATTGGTGTCTTTAGAGCCAGTGGTGCTCTTGAATTAATCACAGGGGCAATTCGCTATCTCGTACAATTATTAGATCTAGACCAGCGATTCATTGACGCGTTACCCACCGCATTAATGAAACCCTTTAGCGGCAGTGGAGCCAGAGCCATGATGGTCGATACAATGCAAATACATGGTGCCGATTCATTTGCAGGCCGCCTCGCTTCAATTGTTCAAGGAAGTACTGAAACCACCTTTTATGTACTAGCCGTTTATTTTGGTTCAGTAGGTATCAAAAATATTCGTCATGCTGCTGCATGTGGGATAATTGCTGATTTTGCAGGTATCATTGCTGCAATTTTTATTGCTTATTGGTTTTTCGGTTAATGTTAATTCATCTCAAAACACTGGGTTGTCGTTTAAATGAAGCAGAGTTAGAAACATGGGCTCAAGCTTTTCAAAAGGCGGGTCACCAAATCACTCGCGAACTTAATGACGCCCATATCGCTATTATAAATTCTTGTGCTGTCACAGCTGACGCAGCACGAAAATCAAGACAATTGATTCGTCGCATTCATAGAGAAAACCCTACAGCAAAGTTAGTTGTTAGTGGCTGTTATGCTACATTAAATGAAGATGAAGCCGCTCAATTAATGGGGGTTGACTTAGTCGTTAGCAACAAAGACAAAGATCAATTAGTCAAAAAAACCTTATCCACACTCAATTTAGAATCCATGCCTGCCATGTCGACTGAACCGGGCGAAATTTCTTTATTTAGTCGAGGCAGGCAACGTGCTTTTGTTAAAGTACAGGACGGTTGTCGCTATCGCTGTACCTTTTGTATTGTGACTGTCGCTCGTGGCGAAGAAATAAGTCGTCCAGTGCAAAATATTATTGATGAAATTAACAACCTGCACCAACAAGGTATTAATGAAGTCATCCTAACCGGCGTTCATTTAGGTGGTTACGGTAGTGATGTTAATAGTAATTTGACTGACTTGATCGAAACTATTTTAGATCAAACCAACATTCCTCGATTAAGACTAGGCTCTTTAGAACCTTGGGAATTACCCAAAAATTTCTTTGGTTTATTTAAAAACCCAAGACTTATGCCTCATTTACATTTGCCACTACAAAGCGGTTCAGATTCAGTATTAAGAAGAATGGCAAGACGCTGTAAAACTGAAGAATTTGCTGAGATTGTCGAACAAGCACGAAATCAAATCAAAAACTTTAATATCACCACAGATATTATCGTTGGGTTTCCTGGAGAAACAGAAGAAGAATGGCAAGATAGTTTTAATTTTATAAAAAAAATTAGCTTTGGACATATCCATATTTTCACTTACTCTAGCCGCGAAGGCACAAAAGCTGCAACATTGCCCAATCAAGTCACCAATGAAATAAAAAAACAACGCAGCAAACAGTTACATGCATTAGCAGAAACAATGAAACAGCAGTTTATCACCCAACATTTAGGACAAAAATTTGCTGTTTTATGGGAAGGACAAAAACAAGACCTAAACGATAATCAATGTTTAGTTTTTGGTTACACACCCAATTATTTAAAAATTGCTTGTAAAACCAATAAAGAAAATATTATTGAAAACCAGATAATCAATACACAATTAGATTCAATATCTAAAAACCATATCAATGGAACTTTAGGTAACACGCAATAAATAGCCCCCATATTGCGTAGTATTTTTGTTTGTCTTTGGTATTGTTGTGCAGGGCGCATAGCAAGCTATGCAACCGAAGTAGCAATGCCAAAGACGGACAAAAAGGCAATTAAGATGGGAGGGATATTTATTGGGTACTGGGCTCCAACTATTCAAGGACTGACAAAATATACAATATATTGTATATTTTTGTTAACTTAAACAGCATATGTTGTATGCCTGAATGGTTGGAGCCCAGCACCTATTTATTGTGAGTTGCCTTAATGCAGTAACACAACCATTTTGAGTCTCCACCTAACCATAATAAGGATAAACATAACGATGAAATTAGAAACACTTGCTCTTCACGCTGGTTACGATTCTGACCCAACAACTAAAGCAGCCGCCGTTCCCATTTATCAAACCACCTCATTTACATTTGATGATACCCAGCATGGTGCAGACTTATTTGACTTAAAGGTTCCTGGAAATATTTATAGCCGAATTATGAACCCTACTAATGCGGTACTTGAAGAACGACTTGCCCAAATGGAAGGAGGACTTGCCACGTTAACAGTCGCATCAGGTATGGCTGCTATTACTTATGCTATTCAGGCAATCACTCGCACCGGAAACAATATTGTCAGTACCAGTCAATTATATGGTGGAACCTATAATTTTTTCGCTCACACACTGCCTCAACAAGGTGTAGACACTCGCTTTGCCTCTCATGATGATTATGCAGGACTGGATAGTTTAATTGATGATAAAACGTCAGCTCTCTTCTGTGAATCGATTGGTAATCCGGCTGGCAATATTATCGATATAGAAAAGTTGGCTGAAATAGCACACAAACATGGTATTCCTCTTATCGTTGATAACACTGTTGCCACACCTTATTTATGCCGCCCGTTTGATTTTGGTGCAGATATCGTTATCCACTCACTCACTAAATACATTGGTGGCCATGGAACGACTATTGGTGGAGCTATTATCGACTCAGGTAAATTTGATTGGAAAACAAATGCTAAACGCTTTCCTATGCTTAATGAACCAGACCCTTCCTATCACGGTGTTATTTATACTGAAGCATTAGGTGAAGCTGCTTTTATTGGTCGCTGCCGTGTTGTGCCCTTGCGTAACACAGGCGCAGCGTTATCACCTCACAGTGCATTTCTACTTATGCAAGGGTTAGAAACACTTGGTTTACGTATGGAACGTCATTGCGAAAATGCACTTAAAGTTGCCCAATCATTGCAAGCACACCCACAAATAAAATGGGTAAACTATGCAGGTTTAGAAGATAGTCCTTACTATTCACTATGTAACAAAATAACTAAAGGACAAGCCTCAGGTATATTATCTTTTGGTATTGCTGGTGGACAAGAAGCAGGTGCTAAATTTATTGATGCTCTACAAATGATTCTACGCTTAGTCAATATTGGCGATGCAAAATCACTTGCTTGCCACCCTGCCTCTACAACTCACCGCCAACTTGGAGAGGAAGAACTAAAAACAGCGGGGGTAAGTGAAGACATGGTAAGGCTATCCATTGGTATAGAACATATTGATGATATTATGAGTGATATTTTACAAGCATTAGAAGCTGCAAAATAACTGCCACATTTATACCAATATCTTCTCAAGCATTTAGGAATGATGATTGTTAAGCTTGGGAAGTTATACTTCGCGCAGTCACGACTCCTAACAAAAAGGTAACTACAAGTTAAGGAAAACACATAAATATTTTTGCAGGTTGGGCTAACGGCTCCATCATTAACCCAATATTTATGATATTGGGTTGCCAAAGAGACGGCAACCTTAACTTAATGACAGTGACGTAAAACATGGGAACGAGGCGTTCCCCCTCATGC
>CAZXJK010000276.1:0-3945 GCA_964640895.1 uncultured Methylomonas sp. | reverse complement strand
AAAAAAGCCTTTGTTGAACAGCCTGCCAATATGAAATTGTTAATCGTGGTGGATAAGTTATTAACAGGCTTTGATGCACCGAGTTGTTCTTATATTGCGGATGAAATGGAGGCGGCAGGGTATAACGAGGTACAGCAAAAGCATATCAAAACATGGTTAGAGTTTTACTTAAAATTACGCGAAGTGATTCGTAAAGCGAGTGGTGAGGTGATTGACTTAAAAGCTTATGAAGCGGATATGCGTTATTTGATTGATCATTATATTCAGGCTGAAGATTCAAAAGTTGTTTCGCCTTTTGAGGGTATGTCTTTGCTTGATATGATTGTTAATGGTGGTATTGATGAGGCAATTGATAGTTTACCCGATGGCATAAAAGGCAATGCAGAAGCGGTTTCTGAAACCATAGAAAATAATGTACGCAGTAAAATCATTAAAAGTCACTTTCTTGATCCTGCTTATTTTAAAGAAATGTCTATTTTATTAGAGACGCTGATTAAGCAAAGAAAGAAAAAAGCGATTGAATATGCTGAGTATTTGAAGAAAATAGCAGAACTAGCCCAAAAGGTACAGGAAGGTAAAAAGGATGATACGCCTAGCTCATTAGATACAGCGGCTAAACGTGCTTTGTATAATAATCTAGGGCAAGATAAGAATTTGGCGGTAACACTTGATAATGTCGTTAATGAGAGTAAACCAGCCTATTGGCGTGGTAATCCTGCTAAAGAAAACGACATAAAAAAGGCAATTTATAGCGTATTAAATGATGCGGATGAAGTTGAACGACTTTTTGAAATTATCAAACAGCAGCAGGAATATTAATGGTCAGTGAGTTACAGCTAGGGGATTTGACCGTTCAGGTGCTTAAAAAAGACATTAAAAATGTTCATTTAAGCGTGTACCCGCCACATGGAGAAGTTAAAGTATCAGCCCCTAATGAAATGCCTTTAGATACTTTGCGTGTGTTTGTAATTTCCAAATTAACGTGGATTAAAAAACAACAACAAAAATTACAGGCTCAGGCAAGAGAATCGGCAAGAGATTTTGTGGAAAGGGAAAGCCATTATTTTAAAGGTGAGCGTTATTTATTAAAGGTAACTGAGCATAATAGCCCCCCCCCTAAAATAGAGTTAGACCATCAATACATGATGCTTTATATTCGCCCTAATACCAGTACCGATAAAAGAGCAGCTATTCTAAATGAGTGGTATAGAGTAAAGCTTAAACAGCAAATACCTGAGCTGATTACTAAGTATGAGAAATTAATGGATGTTAGCGTTAATGAATTTGGTGTTAAGAAAATGAAAACCAAATGGGGAACGTGTAACCCTATCGCTCAACGTATCTGGTTAAATCTGGAGCTGGCTAAAAAGCCCTCTGAATTATTAGAATATGTCGTGGTGCATGAAATGGTGCATTTATTAGAGCGTAGCCATAATAGGCGGTTTGTTTTGTTGATGGACAGGTTTATGCCTAAATGGCGATTTTATAAGGATGAGCTAAATAGGTTGCCTATTAGCCATGTTGATTGGATGAACTAAACATTATTTTTAACTGCAACTTAGGGATGAGGATTTAATAATACCCGAAAGTATGACGCAGGATTTTGGCTTTAAGTACCCAAGCATAATTAATTTGACTACAATACGCAGGATTTTTTTTCATCTTCAAGACGCATAAATAGGCGCATAGCTGGCTACGTAACTATTTATGCAACGCTGAAGATGAGAAATAAAGACAAGTAAAATGTTAAAGTAATTATGCTAGGGTACTTAAAGCCGTGTTAGAAACACAGGCGCATAGCAGGCTACGCAACTGTTTTTCTGGCGCGACTGTGAAGTTAAAAGACAAGTCAGGCTCGGGTATTATTGAATTCTCATTCCTTAGTGACAAGGGGAAATATAGAAAGATTTTGAAGGTCTTGTTTTGTATGGCGTCCCCGGACGGACTCGAACCGCCAGCTATCCCTTAGGAGGGGACTGCATTATCCAGTTATGCAACGGGGACATCAAGTGTGCATTATAACAATAAATGAGCGTATTGCTGTGAAAAATTAGTGATAAAAGTGAGACAAACAGGTGCTTGCCTCACTTCTTAAGCTTAATGGCTAATTTTCTTGTACTTAATGCGTTGTGGTTTATCGGCATCAGTGCCTAGGCGTTTATGACGGTCTGCTTCATAATCTTCATAGTTACCTTCAAACCAGACAACTTTACTATCGCCTTCAAATGCCAGTATGTGTGTGGCGATTCTATCCAAGAACCAGCGATCATGCGAAATCACCACGGCACAACCTGGGAAGGCCAGTAAGGCTTCCTCCAATGCCCGTAAGGTTTCGACGTCTAAATCGTTGGTCGGTTCATCTAGTAATAGAACATTACCGCCACTCCGTAGCAGTTTCGCTAAATGCACACGATTACGTTCGCCCCCTGATAAATCACCAACCCGTTTTTGTTGATCACCGCCTTTGAAGTTAAAGCGACCACAATATGAGCGTGATGGTGTTTCGTAAGTGCCAACGGTAATGAGGTCTAAGCCATCAGAAATTTCTTCCCAGACGGTTTTATTGTCATCTAAGTTATCGCGGGACTGATCAACATGCGAGAGTTGTACGGTCGATCCAAGTTTGATTTCACCTGAATCAGCGGTTTCCATATCAGACATCATTCGGAATAGGGTGGTTTTACCCGCGCCGTTAGGGCCAATAATACCAACGATACCGCCAGGTGGTAGTTTGAAGCTTAAATCTTCAATGAGTAAACGTTCACCAAAGCCTTTGTTAATATGCTTTGCTTCAATTACCATATCCCCTAAACGTGGGCCGGGTGGAATATAGATTTCTTGGGTTTCATTACGTTTTTGTGTTTCTTGCGAAGACAGTTCATCAAAACGTGCTAAACGTGCTTTACTTTTTGCATGCCGACCTTTGGCATTGGAACGTACCCATTCCAGCTCAGCTTTCATTGCTTTTTGGCGCGAGGTTTCTTGTTTTTCTTCTTGTGCTAAACGGTTTTGTTTTTGCTCTAACCAAGAAGAGTAATTACCTTCCCAAGGAATACCTTGGCCTCTATCCAGCTCTAAGATCCAACCAGCGACATTATCCAAGAAGTATCTATCATGGGTGACTGCCACAACAGTACCAGGGTAGTCATGCAAGAAACGCTCTAGCCATGCAACTGATTCGGCATCCAAATGGTTGGTAGGCTCATCCAATAGCAGCATATCGGGTTTGGATAATAATAAGCGACATAGTGCTACCCGGCGCTTTTCTCCACCTGATAGTTTAGTGATATCTGCATCCCAAGGCGGGAGGCGTAGTGCATCCGCGGCGATTTCTAATTCACGCTCTAATTCCCAAGCATTGGCCTCTTCAATTTTTTCCTGCAATTCAGCTTGTTCCGCTAATAAAGCATCAAAATCGGCATCAGGGTCAGCAAAAGCATCATTAATGGCATTGTAGCGATTTAAGACATCTTGAATTTCGCCAAAGCCTTCTTCGACATTACCGCGCACATCTTTATCCGGGTTTAACTGGGGTTCTTGCGCTAGGTAACCGATGTTGATACCTTTCATCGGAATTGCTTCCCCTTCAATATTTTTATCAATACCTGCCATAATACGCAGTAAGGTTGATTTACCTGAGCCATTTAGGCCAAGTACGCCAATTTTTGCGCCAGGGAAAAAAGATAAAGAAATATTTTTTAAAATATGCTTTTTAGGGGGGACAATTTTGCCCACCCGATTCATAGAGAAAATATATTGAGCCATAAGTGCTGAGTATTGGGTTAATTGGATATTTTTAGGTTAGTGGAATAGCTGTATTATAGCTTTGTTTAAGGCAGTTTTGCAGGGAGAGTAAAAACAAAGTCTGTCCCTTTTGCTGCTTGATGACAACTAAGGCACCTGGAAATAAATAATCATCCATCTTTACTGGTTTTTTTGTCCGTC
>CAZXJK010000275.1:0-3976 GCA_964640895.1 uncultured Methylomonas sp. | reverse complement strand
AAAATTCAGATAGAGGGGCAAAGACGGTGTTTGACTACAGGTGGATATTAATTTACGGCAAGAAAGTAGAGCTAGAAAAGCTTGCAAGATAAACACATAAAGGTCTATGGTGAGTTATGTTATATTGAATAATGCTTTAAAAAGGTATAACAACGCTTGTTAGAAGGATTAGTTACTAAACTTTTGAGTGTTAAGGAGCGAGAATTCAATAAAACCTGAGTCTGACTTATTTTTTGACTTCGCAGTTGTGCCTGTGTTTTTAACACAACTGGGAAGCTAAAATACTGCGTCATACTGACTGGTTTTATAAAGCCCTCGCGCTTAAGAAAGTTTTGTGTGGCCTAATTAATTGATGCGTACTGCAATTTCTCCGCCTGCATTCGCCTTAACCGCACAGAATTTAAATTCCGGGATTTTTGCAGAAGGATCTAGTGCTTCATTAGTAATTAAGTTGGCACTCGCTTCGTTATAACAGAAAGCCATAAACATGCTGCCTTGCTGAATGCCTATATCAGCACGGGCATAAGCTGAAATTTTGCCACGTCTAGATTCAATAGTAATGATTTCCCCAGGAGTAACACTTAGTTTTTCTAGGTCAACTGGATGTAGCATAACAACGGGATCTGGCTCAATTGCATCTAAAGTAGGTGAATGACGTGTCATGCTGCCGGTATGCCAATGTTCTAATTGACGACCGGTAATAAAGATAAGTGGGAACTCTTCATCTGGTAGCTCATCAGCATGGATATACGATGCAGGGACAAAGCGGCCTTTACCAGATTCGGTAGGAAAGCCATCAGTAAAGATAATCGGTTGACCAGGGTCACCCACATTTTCTAATGGGTAGGTTAATGAGTCTTCATTTTCTAAACGATCCCAAGTCATGCCAGCAATACTGCCCATTGCTAGACGCATTTCATTAAACACATCTTCAGGGCCATTATAATCCCAGCCACAACCTAAACGATTAGCAATTTCTTGCAGAATCCACAAGTCTTGTTTAGCATCACCTGGTGGATTAACCGCTTTGCGCCCCATTTGTACACGCCTGTCGGTATTGGAGAAGGTACCATTTTTTTCATAAAAAGCAGAAGCAGGCAAGATGACATCAGCAAAACCAGCTGTTTCTGTTAAGAAAATATCTTGTACTACTAAGTGCTCTAAGTGCGCAAATGCTTGACGGACATGATTCTGATTAGGATCAGACATGGCTGGGTTTTCACCTTCGACAAACATGCCAAACACTTCATCATCTAAAATAGCATGAATCATTTCGACTGTCGTTAGTCCACGTTTTGGGTCTAGCTTAACCCCCCAAAGTTTTTCGTATTTTGCTTGGTTAACTGGGTCTTCAACTGGCTCGTAGTCAGGGTAAACCATAGGAATTAAACCGACATCAGATGCACCCTGTACGTTATTTTGACCACGTAATGGATGTAAACCTGTGCCTGGTCGTCCAATTTGACCTGTCATTAAGGCTAAGGCAATTAAACAACGCGAATTATCTGTACCATGGATATGCTGAGAAATCCCCATACCCCATAGAATCATAGAGCTTTTTGACGTTGCATAGAGTCTGGCCACTTCACGTAAGGTTTCAGGATCTATACCACAAATTGGAGCGACTTTTTCCGGACTGTAATCTTTCAAGTGCTGTTTCATGAACTCGAAATCTTCGGTGTGCTTTTTGATGTAGGCATCATTTTGTAAGCCTTCATCTAAGATAACATGCATTATTCCGTTTAGTAGCGCAACATCCGTATCAGGGCGGAAGGCTAAATGATGTGAGGCATATTTGGCAATTGCAGTACGATTCGGGTCGATTAAAATAATCTTGGTTCCCGTTTTTGTCGCATTTTTCATAAAGGTTGCGCCAACAGGGTGGTTTACTGTTGGGTTAGATCCAATGATAATAACAACTTCTGCTAATTTAACATCTTCAACTGGGTTGGAAACTGCGCCAGAACCTAAACATTCTAATAAGGCAACTACTGATGAAGCATGGCATAAGCGAGTGCAGTGATCGACATTGTTGCAGCCAAACCCTGTTCTGATTAGTTTCTGGAATAAATAAGCTTCTTCATTACTGCCTTTGGCCGAACCTAAACCTGCTAATGCTTTTTTGCCTTTTTCATCACGAATTTTTTTCAGGCCATCCGCTGCAAAATCTAAGGCCTCATCCCAGCTTGCTTCACGGAATACTGTATCCAAATCATTAGGGTCGAGTAATTCAGTGGTTTTTGCAACACCATCACGCCTAATCAGTGGTTTAGTTAAGCGTAATGGATTGTGAATATAGTTAAAGCCGTAGCGACCTTTAACGCAAAGGCGGAATTTGTTGGTATCACCATCGCGGCCTTCTGTATAGAGAATTTTGTCATCTTTAACATGATATTTGATTAAACAACCCACACCACAGTAGGGGCAAGTTGAGTTAACGGTTTTATCCGCAACTTCTAAGCCGACATTATTCGCCGGCATTAATGCGCCAGTAGGGCAAGCTTGTACACACTCACCACAAGCAACACAACTACTTGCTGCCATGGGGTCAGCAATATCAAATACGATTTCAGCATGTGCGCCACGATTGGCAAAGCCGATGACATCATTCATTTGCTCTTCACGACATGCGCGTAGACAGCGAGTACACTGAATACAGGCGTCCATATTCACTGCGATGGCTGGGTGAGATAAATCAGCCGCCGGTTGAACGCGTGATTTAAAACGCGGTTTACCAACGTGTAGTTTTTTAACCCACTGGTCTAATTCAGAGTCGAGTTTATAAGGTGACTCACCTTGCTCAGGCATATCTGATTTAAGCAGTTCAAGCACCATCTTTTGTGACTTAAGCGCCCGCTCACTGTTTGCCTGTACATTCATATTTTCAGTCGGCATACGGCAACAAGACGGAGCTAGGGTTCTTTCGCCATCAATTTCTACCACACAGGCACGACAGTTGCCGTCAGCGCGTAAACCTTCCGTGTAACAAAGGTGTGGGATTTCTTTTTCGTAACGTTTTGCTGTTTGCAAGATGGTTTCATTTGCAAAAGCTGAAACTTCTTCACCATCAAGGGTGAAATTAATCATAGGAGTATTTAGTGTGTCTGGATTAGCAGCCATAGTATTTATTCACCTGCATTTGGGTAAAAATTATCGTCCAAAACCTGAGCGAGTGTCCAAGGGCAATCACTTGGAAAGGTTTGCTCATCTAATGCTGTTTCTTGGCAAGCTTTGATGGTAGATTTTGCATAAGCTCTTTTCAAGATAGCATCAAGCTGTGGCTTGAGACTTGGATTATCTTCTAAAGTTTCTGAGAAATTAATACGCTGTCCTTTAATGGTTAATTGCCAGCTGCGACCACGACGAATAGGTTGATATTGCCACTTAAGTAAATGAATGAGCAAAACAGTTAAGCGACTATCTAACTCACGTTTTTCACTACGTCCCATTGTTTCGACTTCTTCAAGTAAGTTGTCAATATCTAACTCTGCCAGCCTACCTGCCTTCAGTAGTTCCGCCTGTTCTTGTGTCCAGCCGTAAAAGTCAGTGTTGTAATTAATCATCAGCGTAGGTACTTTTAAAGCTCTTCTGGAAAATATTTGATTGCACAACGTACAGGGTTAGGAGCAGCCTGTCCTAAGCCACAAATAGAAGCATCAACCATAACCGAGGATAGCTCTTCAAGTAGCTCGGTATCCCAGTCTTGCTCTTCCATTAAGATTGCTGCTTTGGCAGTTCCGACTCGACAAGGTGTGCATTGACCGCAAGATTCTTCTTCAAAGAACTTCATGGCATTTAAAGCCAGCTCTTTTACGCTATCTTGTTTGGAAAATACCACTACCGCTGCTGAACCAATAAAACAGCCATATTCATTTAAGGTATCAAAATCCATCGGAATATCAGCCATTGATTCAGGTAAAATTCCGCCTGAAGCTCCTCCTGGGAAATAACCGTAGAATTCATGGTCTTCTTGCAT
>CAZXJK010000274.1:0-4057 GCA_964640895.1 uncultured Methylomonas sp. | reverse complement strand
AAAACGGTATTGATTGTTGACGAATCAAGAATACATAAGTATCAATGTTGGCTGTCATAGCAATGTCATAAAAAGCCCGAAAATAATTCTGTAAAGAACCGCGTGCTTGTTTATCAATAACAAAGCGGCCTAATTCTGCAAACACGCTTTTTTCTTGCCTTAATTGGGAGATTAAATTAGGCAGTAGTTCTTTTTCAGGTATACCTAGCTCAACCGTATCAAATGCAATGCGGGCAGTACTGCTAACATTACCCATTTTATTGCAAGTATAGAGTACGCATGCTTTACTATCATAAGGGTCATGTGCAAAGGTTTTTATTGCAGGGAACATTGTGTTGTAAACCCTTTGGCGTAAATTCCATATTTGTCGAATCGTGTTTTGCCCAGCCTGTTGCCGTATATCTAGGATATTTTTATCACTCTTAGGAAGAGTATTAAGCTCTAGCAATGAGCCTTGGATATTGGTAGCATCATTGTTTATTAAACTGTTGTTAGCCATCAGCGGCCTCCATTTATTTATAAAAGGGGACCAAAACGTTTTGGATAATTGTTATGCGCAGTTCAATGGTAAAAAGAAACGCTAGGAATAGATAGGCCAGTAGACAGCGAGTTAGGCGAGTTAAGAAATATTATTTATATTCAAATGCTTAGAATGTTATTCTAAGCCCGAATAGATAGAAATAATTGCAGTTCTACACATTTTCGGTTGTTGCTGACGGCATGTAAAAGAGAGAAGAGGATAGAACATATATGTCTAACCACATAGCCAATATGTAGGTTGGAATAGCTTATCAAGCGCAGCGCAGATAACGTTTTCCGACAGGGTAAAGTACGATGAATGGTTGGCTCTATATGATGCATATGAAATTTTTTTACATTGGCATATTACCAAGGCTGGAAAATGCTAAAGTTATTTGACCCTACGGACTCATTTTTCAAAAGATCCCTAAATAAAAAAAGCAACAAAAATGCATCATAAAAAGCATTTTACGCATCCGGATCCACAAGATTAAAAATTTTATTAAAGGAAAACTAAGATGTCTCAACAAAACTCAGGAACCCGAATGCGTGGTGTTTTACTCGACGGGAATAAAGTCCAATCATATGCCTTGAAAATTGGAGTAACGACCTGTGCACAATTAAAGCAAAAATATTTAAATGCATATCCCGAAATTAGTTCTGAGACAAAAACGGTCTCGCAGGCATGGAATGGTGAACAGAATATAGATAAACAGCCTGCAAATCGGCTGGCAACGTTATTTGGCTTGAAAAATTATGAGCCATTGTTAGTCGGTAATTTAGAGACTTGTGCTTGGGAACAATTAATTTGTTCACCAGACTATCAAGCAGATTTTTTACATCTTATTGATCATGCTAAGTCTGATTTAAACCTAGTAACAATAGGGGAAAATAGTCATGAAGATTTGCCTGAAATATCCTTGGACAGTCAATGGCATATAGAATTAACCGGCAGTCCTAATGAATATGTGATGATTATCTTGCAATCAAAAGATATATTCTATCAGTTAGCACCTATTGATACCGAAGGGTGTGACAATATCTTTAAAATACGGAAAATGCGTTATCCCCAGCAGAAACCGTTATTTTTTGATAAAGACTATGGTACGGGTAGGCGACAGCTTATTGCAGTACGGGCAAAATATATGGATTGCCAAGTTAAAAATTTAGGCACCACTCATATCTGTTCATTGGAGGAATTAAACCAGTTTGCTGTACGCATAATGAATAAACCAGAAAATAGTATTTCAGTAGACCGTTATGCATTTATGTTAGTCTAAGCAAAGGATAAAGGCCTTGGTGGAAAACGCTAAAGCTATTCCACCCTGTGTCGTAGGTCGGAATAGCTTAACAAGCGCAGCGCAGGTAACGTTTTCCGACAAGTTTAGCGCACCTCTCTGCCAAGTTCAGTCTCTAACTTTCCCCAAAGCGCCTCAGTCACAGCATAAAATTCTTTAGAGTCCAAAGCAATCATTTCCGGCTCATCACCCAAATCAATGCCATATTTAATAAAGGCATTATCAATTCCAATAATCACTCCAACCGCATTTTCTAATGCAACGGCCTCTAAATCTAAGCTTTTTGTCAAACCTTCCAAAAAAACCTCCAGTCTAGTCATCGGCAAATGATAATTATTGGCTGGGTTGAGTGACTCAAAAGCATGAAAGGCCAGTTTAGCAGCCAAAGTGCAGCTCTTAAAAAAATCCACACAATTATCCGCATCAAACAGTGATTTAAAAAGCTGCGGGTCATTTGTATAGGTCAAGCCCAGAAAATAACCAGAATGATAATCGGCATCACACTCCAATGCTTTTTCTATTTCAACCGTCAAATATTCTCTTTTAACGCCCTCATTAGCTAGTTCAGGTAAATGCATATTAAGTTGATAATCCACATGCCCCCTCAGGATATGCGCTAACTCATGATAGAAAAAAATCAAGGTGGATAAAATGGTGACATTTCCCGCATACTCAATGCGTACTGGACATTTAGGGATATGCGTATAAGCCTTGCCCACATAATGGATTGCCTCGTTATCAGGTACATTAATATTGCCTATTTTTTTCATAAAGGCAGGTTTAGAAAATAATAACAAAGTCAGTTGGTGCATATAAAACACACAGCCAATATTCAGGCCAATAGCGTAGTGATTTTCCTTTAACTGGGCAACTTTTGCATTGACTTGTAAAGATTTGGTGGCATAAATAAAAATATGTTGTGGATAAGCCGCTTTATAGCTCAATATTTGAGTACACACATCAAAAGCAGCCCCTGTAATTTCCTGTAATAACGCATTGTCGTTAGCAGACAATGATTCAATCTCTTCATCTCGGACAAGAGCCACTACAGATATATTTTTTAAAAGCTCTGTATCTGAGGCATTCAGCTGATTAATGTTGCCTAAAAATAAAGGCTTCCTAGGGAATCTGTTGATAAAAAATGTCAAGGGTGCCTCTTAATTAAGGTAAAAAAATAATACTTGACTGCACGACATGCGGCTCTATAGGACGGAAATTGAGTGTCTGCTTGCAAACTGCATGGCAAGGGGTAAGCATCAAATAAACTAGCCTAACGGTGTATCGCTAAGCAATTTGTTGCAGTGGCGCGGGTTATTGGTTCAGTTTATGCACACAAAATTTTCTGATAAACCATTACAAGTTCATGGTTTATCAAATCTAACAATTGTGTAAATGACAAGGTGATAATTATCACCTTGTCAGCTGCATAGAAAATCACTAGGATTGAACTTACATTAATAAATGATGATTAATGGAAATTATGCCCCTTAAACTAAAAAATGAACAAGAATCATGAAAAATAATCTTATAAGCCCTCTCGGATTAATGATCAGTAGCCTGCTTTTAATCCCAATAACTAGCCACGCCGCCAATATTAATAATGGCGACTTTCAAAGCAATAACTTCAGCGGTTGGTCGCAAGATGTTGATGGAGTAGGCGCACCTATCGCAGGTTTAAGCGATTTTAGCATTGTCGAGCCATCAAGTGGTAATTATGCCGCTCGCATTGAGGCCGACCACTGGTCAATCCCTGGCGATACTTTAAGCACAGCTCAAGATGAAGTGTTTTTTGCCAATACCTTATTTCAAGGTATCGACCTCAGTGCAACGGCAGGTCAAGATTTAGTGCTTAGTTTTGACTGGACATTTTCGGGTGAAGAGACACTATTTGATGAAAATTTTTTAGTCGCACTCGGTGATGGCAGTGGTGATTATTACGGAGCAGATGGCAGTTTAGGCTTTTTGCTTAACCCAACTGCCTATGGAGCAGGCACTTTTAGCACCACACTAGATAGCTCTTTTGCAAACTCCCTAGGGTGGACACTAGAATTTCAAATGAATGCAGGCTTTGATGGTTTTGGCTCATATGCCACGATTGATAATGTCAGCTTAAGCGCAGTCGATCGTGCAGTACCCGCCCCTGCTGCCATATGGTTACTAGGAATAGGTCTGTTAGGTTTCATAAAAACACGTAAATCGTAGGGTGGAATAGCTTTAGCGTTTTCCACCAAGACTTAATA
>CAZXJK010000273.1:0-4078 GCA_964640895.1 uncultured Methylomonas sp. | reverse complement strand
GACGGACAAAAAGACCAACAAGATTGGATGATTATTTTTTTCCATCTCCCTTAGCCTGCATAAGCGAATAATGCAAGCTAAAGTCTGTACCCCAACTTATCGTTTATTTAAGGAGTAATGTACTAGTATTGTTGATGATCTAACTTGAAATTTAGGAGTCTATAAGGCTAATGAGTCTGTAATTGCCATATGTTTAGTATAACCGTATAGCTTTGCTCATCATCACTTAAATACATTACATCATCTTGGATATTACATTGTAAATGCATAGTACGCTGCAATAGAGAGTCGACACCTTCGGCATCAATATGTATAACCTGCAGATTTTTAAAACGTTGTAATTTCCCTTGGTGCTGCTTCCACCAAGTTTTGGCTTTGCGCTCATGATAGGTGTAGATAATGACTTGATCAGCATGCCCACAGGCTTTGCGAATTCTTTTCTCATCAGGTTGACCTAGATCTATCCATAGTTCTATATCATCAGTGAGATTTTTTTGCCACAGCTCAGGTTCATTTTCGTCATCCAGCCCTTTACAAAAATGCAGTTGCTCATTAGCATTAGCTGCAAATGCAATCACGCGGATCATAAAACGATAATCTGTTTCTGATGGGTGTTGTGCGATGGTTAGCTCATGGGTGTGATAATAATGCCGATCTATGTTGGCAATATTAAGCGATATTTTATTGATAGTTGCGTGAATGGCCATAAGCAAAGGTGAAAATAGGTTTTTTGTTGTTGGGTATTCTACCTGAGGGCTCGGTTGATAACATCAAGCAATTGATGTTGGCCTATCAGTTTAGGAGGGGAAGGTATTAATAATTTATATTCCCGCTTTCAAGTACGCTCTCATATTGTAATGGTTTAATAAAGCAGGACATATCTAGAGGCTGATTTATAATATGTTCGTGAGCTTGGGGAGCATGTTTGTTAAATTCTGAGTGCATTATATTGAATCATGTTCCTGTTAGGCGCTTGGAAATAAATAAGCATCCAATATTTGGGCAGGATTTTTGTTTGTCATTAGTGCTGTAGCAATAGGCGCATAGCAGGCTACGTAACGATTGCTACAGTACTGATGACGGACAAAAAAACCAGTAAAGATGGATGATGTGTGTTTCCAGGTGCCTTACTCCAATGTGTTACTGTTCATTGTCTATGAAAAGCCCTAGAATAGAAGAATTTCCGCTGAATTTGGTTGCAGTAATAACTGGATTTAGTGGGTATGGGCTATATTTATTATTCGAGTAGGTGAGATGGAAGGGTTAACGTTAATACAAAAAATTGCGGTTTGGGTCATTCCAGTCATTTTTGCAATTACCGTGCATGAGGTTGCGCATGGCTGGGTTGCTAAGCAATATGGCGATAAAACGGCTTGGATGTTGGGGCGTTTGACGCTCAACCCGCTTAAGCATATTGATCCAATAGGTACTATTTTGGTGCCAGGTTTAATGCTGGCTTTTACGGGCTTTGTGTTTGGCTGGGCAAAACCGGTGCCGGTCAATATCAGGAATTTAAGAAATCCAAAGCATGATATGGCTATTGTTGCGTTGGCAGGGCCAGTGGCTAATTTGTTAATGGCGCTGGGCTGGGCTTTGTTCGCTAGAATCGGAATTCTTATTAATATGCCTGAAATATCAGTGCCGATGGCTTTGGTTGGTATTGCAGGTATTATGATTAACTTAGTATTGGCATTGCTCAACTTATTGCCAATCCCCCCTTTGGATGGCAGTCGTATTTTATCTTGGATTTTGCCTGGTCGCTTAAGTTATTACTATAACCGATTTGAGCGTTATGGTTTTTTTCTGTTGGTTTTTTTATTGTGGACTAATTCTTTGGATACTATTTTAGGTGTGCCGCTTAATATGGCTAAAAATGTCTTTTTTGCAATTGCGGGTTTGCAGTAATTAGCCGATGACAGAGCAAATTGTTGTAGAGCCTGTCGCCGCAGGTGCGATTGCAATGGTGGCGGGTGAGCCTTATCTTGAGTTACCGAAAGATTTATATATTCCCCCAGAAGCACTGCAAGTATTTTTAGAGACTTTTGAAGGGCCACTAGATTTACTGTTATACCTGATTAGAAAACAGAATTTAGATATTCTGAATATTCCGATTGCGCAAATTACTAAGCAATATATGCGTTATATTAATGCGATGACTAATTTGCAATTAGAGTTAGCGGCGGAATACTTGTTGATAGCGGCTTTGCTTGCGGAGATAAAATCACGTATGCTACTGCCTAGGCAGGTAACTTCTGAAGAGGAAGAGGATGACCCTCGCGCAGTATTAGTGCGACGATTGCAGGAATACGAGCGCATCAAAAAAGCGGCTGAAGAGCTGGCGGAAATACCGCGTATGGAGCGTGATATTTTTATTGCCAAGGTGGATACCTCGGTCGTCAATGTACATAAAATTCAGCCCGAAGTCCAGTTGCAAGATATTGTGCTGGCGCTACAAGGTGTACTGAGGCGTGTTGATCAGTTAAGCCACCATATCATTACTAAAGAAGTGTTATCAGTCCGTGAAAGAATGGCCAACATTATGGGAAGACTCGAAGGCTCGAGTAGTTTCCTTTTTACAAGATTCTTTACCTACCAAGAAGGGAAAGCGGGGGTTGTTGTCACGTTTCTTGCCCTTCTTGAACTCAGCAAAGCAGGACTCATCGACATCCTCCAGTCCGAGCCTTTCGGAGAGTTACGCGTCCGAATCCGAGTCAGTAATACCTGACATTGAAGCCTCATTGGACTTGACTGTTCTAGAGACTGAAAAAAAATCTCAGCCAGAGCCAGAGCCAGAGCCAGAGCCAGAGCCAGAGGTCTCAGTTGTTAAAGTAAAGAAAAAAGAGCAAGAAATTAAAGATACCAGTCAAGCAGCTAATATTGATGTACCTGCGGTAAGCAGTGCAGTACAGTTGAGTGAGCCAATTGCAGACATGCAGGCAATACCTCTGGCCCCCGTTGATGCCAATGCAAAAATTAAGCGTATTATTGAAGCGCTGTTATTCGCTGCTGAACAGCCGATGACGGTTAAGCAATTACGTGCCGTATTCCCAGAAATTGAAACGCCTAAGCAACAACAAATCCAAGATGCAATTGACTCTTTAGTGTATGACTACCGTTTACAGGCAATTGGTTTGCATAAAGTAGCTAGTGGTTATCGGTTTCAGGTAAAAACAGATATGGCGGTTTGGGTGGCTCGTTTATTTGCCGAAAAACCACCTAAATACTCGCGTGCACTTCTGGAAACAATTGCAATTATTGCTTATCAACAACCTGTGACTCGTGGCGATATTGAGGAAATACGGGGTGTGAGTGTCAGTTCACAAATGATAAGAACCTTAATAGAAAGGGAGTGGATTAAGGTGATTGCATATAAAGAAGTGCCGGGTAGACCCGCTTTATATGGAACCACTAAACAATTTTTAGATTATTTTAATTTAGATTCATTAGCCGCTATGCCGCCCTTACAAGAATTGCAGGCATTGGCTTCGGAAGGTGAAATGGAGATTTAATTATGTGGACAGAAATATTTGTCATTATGCTATTTAGCGTGTTGTTTCTCTATTGGCAAAGTGCGCAAAAGGTAAAGGAAATTGCGTTGGCTGCCACGCAGCGGCATTGTCATGATATGGATTTGCAAATGTTGGATGGTTATGTGGCGCATACTGGTATTTCCTTGAAAAAAGATATGGCGGGGCAGTGGCATATTGCCCGTGTGTATAATTTTGAGTTTTCTGCTACTGGTGCCGAGCGCTATAATGCCCGTATTGTGATGTTGGGTAGACGAGTAGAGTCAATACAGTTGGAGCCGCATCGGTTTTAGGCTGGGGGCGTAATGAGAAAAAACAGCAAACGTAGGTGCACCCTATATTATTATGATCAGTTTAATTTTGATCGTTTCTGATGGTCTCTTTATTGTGATCAATTATTGGTCGGCAAAAGCAGTTTTAACTGTATCTTTAGCGCGTCGTTCAGCAAAGCAAATGCAAGCAATTGATATTGCTGTCGGTATGACTATGCGCAATATGTAAGGGAGATGGAAAAAAATAATCATCCAATCTTGTTGGTCTTTTTGTCCGTC
>CAZXJK010000272.1:0-4097 GCA_964640895.1 uncultured Methylomonas sp. | reverse complement strand
ATGCTCTCTATACTATTGATTTATTTAGACAGCTTCAGATACTCTGAATCGCTGATATTAATGTGCTTAATGAAGTCGTAAAGTGTCGCAAAGCCCGTAATGTAAAAGCTGCCAAGATAAAATAAGCGCCTGCATGAAAAAGTTTATCCTGATGCGGGAATAGCGTCGGGGTGGGGAGTACGGGTTGATCTGAGAGGTAATAGATAAAGAGGCAATAGAGAGCCAGCAATAGTGTATCAAGAATCTTTTTATAAAATACCGGCATATTGTAGTAAGAATTTATGTAGGAGGAGCCTTTGGCCGCGAATTTAACAAGTCGCGGCCAAAGGCTCCTCCTGCAATTGTGTCGTTTTATGCGATGACTCGTTTGATACGCGCAATAGAATTTTGTAAATTTTCCATGCTGGTTGCAATAGAAATTCTGATATGACCAGGGCAGCCAAAGGCAGTACCAGGCACTAAAGCAACCTCTGCTTTTTCGATAAAAAACTGAGCTAAATCTAAATCATCATTCACGCCGTCTAAACGCGCAATAAGCTTCTCTACATTGGGAAATACATAAAAAGTACCATCAGTGGCAAGGCATTCAAACTCAGGTATTTTATTAAGTTCTTCGACCACATAATCATGGCGTTTTTTAAACTCAACCAGCATAGTATCAATGCAGCTTTGATTGCCTCTTAGCGCTTCTTCTGCAGCAACCTGTGAAATAGACGTTGGGTTGGAAGTACTTTGAGATTGTACTTTACGCATGCCTGCAATAATTTTTTCAGGTCCGCCAGCGTAACCAATACGCCAGCCAGTCATGGAATAAGCTTTAGAAACACCATTCATAACCAGAGTACGATCATAAAGAGCAGGACAGGCGTTCAGAATATTAACAAAACTACCTTTTTTCCAAAGGATATGTTCATACATATCATCCGTTGCAATGATGATATCAGGGTAATCCAATAATACTTCAGCAAGTGCTTTCAGTTCATCTAAAGTGTATGCCACGCCAGTCGGGTTGGAAGGGCTATTAATAATAAATAAGCGTGTTTTGTCAGTGATCGCAGCGCGTAATTGCTCAGCAGTAATTTTAAATTGCTGTTCTTGGCTGGCTTCAACAATAACGGGTACTGCATCGGCTAATAAGGCAATATCAGGATAAGATACCCAGTAAGGTGCAGGAATAATAACTTCATCCCCTTTGTTTAATAAAGCTTGTGCTAAGTTATAAGAGCTTTGCTTGCCGCCAGATGAAACCAGAACCTGTTTAGCATTATATTCTAGGCCATTGTCGTTCTTAAATTTAGCAATAATAGCCTGCTTTAAGCTCGGCGTACCATCAACGGCAGTGTACTTGGTAAAGCCATTGTTAATGGCTGTGATGGCAGCTGCTTTTATATGCTCGGGGGTATCAAAGTCTGGTTCTCCAGCTCCCAAGCCAATAATGTCTATGCCTGCTGCACGTAGTTCCGCAGCTTTTGCAGTAATGGCTAATGTGGGTGATGGTTTAACTGCACTAAGTCGGTCGGCGAGTTTGATACTCATTAAAGTTCCCTCAAATAAATTGATTGGTGTTTAAGTAAAGCTCAGTAGGATAGGTAAAATGTAATGACTTGAAAAGTCATGCAATGAAACCCATCATGGTTTTAATAAAGGGTCTAATAAAACGACGCTTATCTAGCTTTTAATCAAACTCAATTATACCCTATGAATAATAGTTGCTAAAATGATTAATCCCATTAATCAATGTTGGTATAGGTATAGGTGCAGGTGAGTAAGTTATTTAAAATCCATAGTCGATTTAAGCCCGCTGGTGATCAACCTGCGGCCATAAAGCAACTGATTGAAGGTTTGGCTGATGGTGAAGTGCATCAAACGTTATTGGGGGTGACTGGTTCGGGAAAGACTTTTACTATTGCCAATATGATCAATGAAATCCAACGCCCTGCGATGATCATGGCACCGAATAAGACCTTGGCAGCGCAGCTGTATGGGGAAATGAAGGAGTTTTTTCCAGAAAATAGTGTTGAATACTTTGTCTCATATTACGATTATTATCAACCAGAAGCCTATGTGCCCGCTTCAGATACTTTTATTGATAAAGATGCGTCGCGCAATGAGCATATAGAACAAATGCGGCTGTCGGCAACTAAGGCACTGTTAGAACGTAAGGATACTATCGTGGTTGCTACGGTATCAGCCATTTATGGTCTAGGTGAACCAGAGTCATATTTTAAGATGGTGTTGCACTTAGTGCGCGGTGATATGCTCAAGCAACGCGATATTCTGCGTCGTTTCGCCAGTATGCAATACACACGTAATGATATTGAATTACGCCGAGGAACCTACCGAGTACGCGGGGATGTGATTGATGTATTCCCCGCTGAGTCAGAAGAAGCTGCTTTGCGTATCGAGTTATTTGATGATGAAATCGAACGTTTGTCCTTATTTGACCCTTTAACAGGTGAGATTTTGCGTCGCGTTGCACGTTATACGGTGTACCCCAAAAGTCATTATGTTGCACCCCGAGAAACTTTATTAGCTGCGGTAGAAAAAATAAAAGTAGAACTTAAAGAGCGATTAGAGCAACTACGTTCGATGAATAAATTAGTGGAAGCCCAGCGTTTGGAGCAACGCACTTTATTCGATATTGAAATGATTTATGAAGTTGGCTACTGCTCAGGGATTGAAAACTACTCACGCTATTTATCAGGGCGCGATGATGGTGAATCACCGCCCACTATGTTTGATTATTTGCAAGACAATGCGGTGGTGATTATTGATGAAAGCCATGTTACCGTTCCGCAAATTGGCGCTATGTATAAGGGTGATCGTTCACGTAAAGAAACCTTGGTTGAATATGGGTTTCGCCTACCTTCTGCATTAGATAACCGGCCATTACGCTTTGATGAATTTGCTGAAAAAATAGGGCAAAGAGTCTATGTGTCTGCAACGCCTGGGTCTTATGAAAAAGAACATTCAAGTATATTTGTTGAGCAAGTAGTACGGCCAACGGGGCTGTTAGATCCTGAAATTGAAGTACGGCCTGCCACAACGCAAATAGATGACTTATTATCAGAAATTTATATCCGAGTTGAGAAGCGAGAGCGGGTTTTAGTCACTACTTTAACCAAGCGTATGTCGGAAGATTTGACCGAATATTTTATGGAGCACGATGTTCGGGTGCGCTATTTGCATTCCGATGTAGATACCGTAGAGCGGGTAGAAATTATTCGTGATTTACGTTTAGGTCGATTTGATGTGTTGATCGGCATCAATTTATTACGTGAAGGGCTGGATATTCCTGAAGTGTCGCTAGTGGCTATTTTGGATGCAGATAAAGAAGGTTTTTTACGCTCGGTGGTTTCATTAATACAAACCATAGGGCGTGCTGCCAGAAATAAAAATGGTAAGGCGATTTTATATGGTGATAAAATTACCAAATCCATGGCAAAAGCGATTGAAGAAACGCAACGCCGGCGGGAAAAGCAACACGAATTTAACCTGCAACAAGGTATTACCCCTACGACCATTTTTAAATCAGTGGCCGATATTTTAGAGCTGAGTATACCTGGTGCAGGGCTAAATCAGTCCACTAAAAGTAAGGTTGCTGAGCAGCAGGCCAGTTACAAGTCCTTGTCGGCAAAAGATAAAGAGAAGAAGTTAGCGCAGTTAGAGGAACAAATGTATAAACATGCCAAAAACTTGGAATTTGAAGAGGCAGCAAGAGTACGTGATGAAATTAAACAGCTGCAGGCAGAAATGTTAATTTAACGGTTGCAATAAATATTTTCTTGGGTAAAATATGCTCTTCTTAATTAGTCATCAAGATTATTTAGGCGTGTAGCTCAGTCTGGTTAGAGCACCACCATTACATGGTGGGGGTCAGTAGTTCGAATCTATTCGCGCCTACCAATCAATCTTACACTCGACTATTAGGTTCTTTAGGCGCGTAGCTCAGTTGGTTAGAGCACTTCCTTGACATGGAAGGGGTCGGTGATTCGAATTCACTCGTGCCTACCATCTCATTTCTTGAGATGGTATTTTAAAATTCCCAAAACTATTTTAAATTTTTCGTATTTTTATGTAATTTTTGGAGTTAACAT
>CAZXJK010000271.1:0-4120 GCA_964640895.1 uncultured Methylomonas sp. | reverse complement strand
TAATGTGAGCATAGCATATAGTCGTCTGGCAAAGTTAAGTTTACGTGCAAAGCGCAGGTTACGTTAGCAGTGTTTCGCGTGCTAATTTAACCCAGCTGGTAGGTATTATATATCAGTTTTTTCGCACTGTACGCTGGATAAAATTAAAGTTTGTACAATACGCTATTTTCCCCTTCTCTTGGATCGCGCTTCTTTTTAGTGTTTTGTGCTCTACGGTCATCGGTGTATTTCTGGATCATATCTTCCCAAGTAGCATATTGTTGGTACTCGGTGAAACCTTCCGCTTTACGAGCCTCAAAAACTTCTTTACCAACAGCAATTAATTCGTCAGGTGTTTTACCATCAACGATGTCTAAAAAAGCCTCATTATTTCTATATTTAGTGCGTATTGCCCAAAAAGAGAGCTCAAAGGGAATTCTTTGTTGTTGTGGTAAACGGTCTTTAATCATACTGACAGATTTTAATGCCGTTTTATAACTACGCCCGTTGATAGAGCTCCCTTTACTACAGCCAGTAGAAAGTAAAATGGTAAATGAAATGATGAAAATTGAAAGAAGTCGCATGTAAACAGTCCTCGATATGGGTCTTTTAGTATTTTAATTATTGATATATCTATGCCTATCCATGTATCATATATTTAGATGAATTAAACACAGTAAATTACTAAGTTATTATATACATAAGCCAATAGCAATGCTGGAATTTATTACAATTTTAAAACAGCGATACCTAAGTATTCAATCGGGGTTAAGTCAACAAAGTTCTCAATGGATAAGCTATCAGGCTTGTATTGAGCAATTAACGCTTATTGAATCTTTTTTACATAAGGGAACGTTAATTGAGAGAAGGGAGCATCCTTTACATATTGCAGTCATAGGGCCAACCCAATCTGGGAAAAGCACTATTACTAATTTGTTACTTAATCAGGAAGTTGCGGGTGTTAGTCCCTTGGCTGGGTTTACTGTACATCCGCAAGGTTTTGCTGTCAATTTGGACAGTGATGCATTAACAGGCATTACTGAGCATTTTGCAGGGCTACAAGAAGTGCCGCAATTTGCGTTAGATCATGAAGAGTATGATTGTTATTCTGTGAACTTAATAAGCAGCGATAGTTTGCCTGCTTGCATGGTTTGGGATACCCCTGATTTTGATTCTATTGATGCGCACAGTTATAAGGTCGGAGTATTAAAAACTTTGGCGTTAGCTGATATGTTGTTATTAGTGGTTAGTAAAGAGAAATATGCTGACCAATCTGTCTGGGATCTGATGGCCTTATTAGAGCCATTACAGCAACCCGTGCTCGTGGTCATTAATAAATTGGTGCCTGATTCTGAACGCTTGATAATGGAGTCTTTCAAAGAGCGTTGGCAGCAGGTGCGCACAGATAAACCGCCGACTATATTGCCGATACTTTATAGCAAAGGCAGTGACTTGGCAGACCCGCAAACTGAATTGCACAATTTAATGCTGGCCAGCTTGAAAAGCGTCAAGCGTAAAAAGCATCAAGAAGTAGCCTATCAGTATATTAAAGACTATTGGCAAGCTTGGTTGTTACCTGCTACTTTAGAGCAAGAAGCACAAAAACAGTGGCAGCATATTATTGATAATGCGATTTTGGAAGCCATTGAGGCGTATCAGCGTGATTATCTTGAACACCCTAATCATTATGATACTTTTCAAAACGCATTATCCCAATTATTAACTTTGTTAGAAATTCCAGGCTTAGCGACAGTCATGGCGCAAAGTAGGAAAATTTTATCATGGCCTTTGCGTAAGGTCTTTTCCCTTGGTCGGAATGCTGTTAAAAAGCAGAGTTCGGTGTCACAAGAGACGGTGGTTTTACAGCAAATATCAGAGCATGTATTGCTACAATTAGGCGATAAAATTCTCGATCAGCTAGAATTACCTCAAGATAACCATAAATGGTGGAAAGCCATTAATAGCCAACTTCGCCAAGATAAAACGCTTATTCTACAAGGTTTTTCGCAAAGTACTTTGGCATACCATGAGGATTTCAAGTATGAGGTTGATAAAACCGCAGAAAGTTTATATACCAAACTGGAAGAGCATCCCGCTATTTTAAATGGCTTACGTTTAGCTCGAGTCAGTGCAGATGCAGCGGCATTAGCTTTGGCAGTACAAGCAGGTGGTATCGGCTTGCATGATTTAATACTTGCGCCAGCCATGTTATCGGTCACCTCGTATTTGGCAGAAAGTGCTGTGGGAGGATATTTTACCCGAGCAGAGCAAGAGCTTAAGCAACAACAATTAAAAGTTGTTTCTCACCTATTGTTTAACCAAAATCTGCAACAGGTACTTGCAAATTTGCCAGAAAAAATGGCACAAAATACTCACTTCAATATATCAGCTGAGCAAATTGCTGCAGCAGAGGCTCAATTAAAAGCAAAACCGCATGGCTTACGAATATTCTGAATTAGTTGCGCAGGCTAAACACTGGGCAAACAATGTATTAATCAATGCTTGGGCTACCGAAGCAGAGTTAAAGGGCTTATTGGAATACGAAGCACGCACGCCCGATACTTTATTTGCAGGTAGCTCCTCGCGCCCTTTAATTGTCGCGTTTTTAGGTGGAACTGGTGTTGGTAAAAGCACCTTATTAAATCGCTTGGCAGGTAAGGCGGTAGCACGTACAGGTGTGATTCGACCAACCTCCAAGGAAGTCACTTTATTTCACCATGAAAGTGTCAAAATTGCACAATTACCCAAGAATCTACCAGTCGAAAAGATAAAAATTGCCTTACATACAGAAGAAAATAAAAAGGATATTATTTGGATTGACATGCCAGATTTTGATAGTACTGAGAAAAGTAACCAAGGCTTGGTTTTGGAATGGATACCGCATATTGATATTTTGGTTTATGTCGTTAGCCCAGAGCGTTATCGCGATAATAAAGCATGGCAATTGTTGTTGGCAGAGGGCGGCAAGCATGCTTGGGTTTTTGTGCTCAATCAAGCGGATCGTGCGCAAGCAGAGCAATATCAGGACTTTATCAAACAGCTGGAAAAGGCAGGCTTTAAAGAGCCAATTGTTTATCAAACTAGCTGTGCTGAACAAAAAGAAACAGGACAAGCTGATGAGTTTGATGCTTTGCAAACAACCATTCAATCTTTAGCGAATTCAAACTCGATCAGTCAGCTAGAAGCACGTGGATTGCAAGTACGTAAACAAGAACTAAGCCAAGCACTGACAGCAGGTATTTTGCATTTAGGTTCAACCGAGGCCACTGAAGATTTAATCAAATTTTGGCAGGATCAGTTTCAAGAATTAGACGGTTTGTTAACCGAAACGATGGCTTTGCCGATGCAACAACTGGCTGAGCATTATGCTACACATACAGGGGATGTATCAGCCAAAAAAATAGCGGGCAATATCGTGCCTGCGATACAACATAGTTTATGGGATCAATGGGCGCAAGCGCGCTTTGAAGATGCTTTAGATCGATTGGTTTATCAAGCAGACCAACTTAATTTACCGATTACACCTATCAAGCAAACTATTTTACCTGTACGTGCCGAGGCAGAAAAAATCATTGAACAAAAAACCTTACCTGCGGTACGCAAGGCACTCATTAATCCAGGTAATGTTGTGCAGCGTATCGTGATAAAAATGGCTAGCTTTTTAGAAGTTGTACTACCTATTGCCGCAATGACTTGGGTGGGCTATCAAGTATTTACTGAGTTTTATGAAAGCAGCTTGGAACAAGTGCCACATTATTTGGGTGTAGATTTTGCCATAAACAGTGTGTTGTTAGTGGCTATTTCTTGGTTATTTCCTTGGTTTATTAAGAAAAAACTCAAGCCATCTATAGAAAAAGCCGCATTAAAAGGCTTAAAACGCGGCTTTGCGATTGCTTTGCAAACGCTAGAATTTGAAGTTATGGAGGCTATTAATCAAAATGCCGAGAATCAGGATAATTTGCGTATTGAGGCGCAGAATATCATTAGTGTTTGTAATGAGGTAGGGCAGGTGGCTGATGTGCCAGTGAATGGGGCTTTGGAAAGGATGTTGCTTTAGGGGATAAATATGAAAAATTTAGTGGGTTATGTACTTAGGCACCTGGAAATAAATAATCATCCATCTTTACTGGTTTTTTTGTCC
>CAZXJK010000270.1:0-4136 GCA_964640895.1 uncultured Methylomonas sp. | reverse complement strand
TCTCGTAGATTGGATTAGCTTTTTTATTGCGCAGCATTAAAAAACGTTATCCGACAAAGCAGTCCTATATGTCGGATAACGTTATCTACGCTACGCTAGATAAGCTAATCCAACCTACCAAATACTGTATTTTTGCTAATTTTGATAAGTACGATAGGTTGGTGTGAGGCACGAACCCTTTCATTATTGATGCCTGCGTTATTTTACCTGAACATTTACATTGCATATGGCGATTACCTGAAGGTGATAATGATTTTTCAAACCGCTGGCAATTAATTAAAACCCATTTTTCAAAAAATATTACCTTAGACGAGCGTATTTCAAATAGCCGCAAACGAAAAAAAGAGCTAGGAATTTGGCAGCGTCGGTTTTGGGAGCACTTAATCAGAGATGAACAAGACTATCAAAACCATATTGACTACATTCAACGAACAATTGATTGGCACTATTGATCATTTCATCTTTGACTTAAACGAGGTGCTTATCCTATGCACTGGGCTACTGGTTTTGATATGAATTTAGAGTAAATGCCGGGTTAGCTCAGCATACAAAATACCCAGACTTAGAACACTTTAATTACTAAAGGAATTATTAACATGCGCCAACCCTTAACATCATACTTATTATCTGCTCTGCTTTTTAGCAGCATTAACCAAGACATCTATGCGAGCACTACAACTATAGAAGCTAACGCGGTTTTTGATGCCGCTGAAACACAATTCAGCGAAATTTTTAATGACAAGCTCAATACAATGTCCCTGAATGGTTGGCCATTTTTCAGAGGCCCTTACCCAAATAACGTATATATAGGCATTAACACGGAAGATCAGGTTTATACCCTAGGAGGTGTCTTTGGCGATACCCCCGTCAAGCAAGGTGAGATAGATAATGTAAAAGACTTTTTGAATATAGTATGTGGCCATAATGAGGGCTCTACAGTAATTGATATGTTTGCGGATGCGGGCCTCGATTATATTATTGAAGGGAATGTAGTCACGCAGACAACCCATGGCCAATGCATCAAGTCCCCAATTTATGAATTTATAAACAAAGACTATGATTTTTGTACTGTTATACAAACTGATTTACTTGATCAAATTGATCAAGTAAAATTTCCAGAAATCTATTATGGGAACGTGCTAACTACAGTTCTTTTCTATAGATCTGAGTTTCATGGTTTTTTTGATGAAAATGGAAATGAAGATTTATCATTTAATGAAGAAGATAGTTATAGTTCATGCGACATCAATTCCTTTAATGATCTGTCTATAATACGCATAGATACTGATACTTGTTATGATATCACTGATTCATATGAAGATTTATCTATGCTCATCACCATGGTCCCTCCTGTCACTCATACTATACGGAGTAGTACAACATATGCAAGCGTCACTGACTGCTTTAGTACTGGAGCTGATTCCATATTTGATTTTTGGACTTCTGAGCACTGGGAGAAAAATGATGATGGTAGTTATACCAAATACTAATGGTATTTCTCTGAGCTAGACGGAGTGCGGTAGGTTGGGGTGAAGCATGAACCCCAACAGTTATAGCCAGATAAGTCATTGATTGTTGGGGTTCGCAAACTCACCCCAACCTACAAAACCTGCATTTTTAGCTCACAGGTTGGATTAGCTTTTTTATTGCGCAGCATTAAAAAACGTTATCCGACAAAGTAGCCCCATATGTCGGATAACGTTATCTACGCTACGCTAGATAAGCTAATCCAACCTACCGCACGTGTGTTACCACCCTCAAAGCACTTGCAAATACTCACTGTTTTCACTACAAATCACATCGCCCGTTCTTTGCAAAGCAAAATATCCTTTGCGCAATACCTCTTTCTTGGCATCATCATTCATATGAAACGCTGCCAGCGCACCATATAATTTATAATCCTTATAAATAGGAAATAGTTTTTTAAAATTATGAAACTTGCGCTCCAACTTTCTGACATCATTGACATGCGCTTTGTACTTCACTTCAACAATAGCAACTGCATCACCATTAGCCATAATTAGGTCATATTCTTCCTGTACATTACCCTTATGCATTCCCATGTTTTTGGTAATCTCATCAAAGCTAATTGACCCGAGACGGTTATCTTTAATCAGGCTTTGATAAAAAAAATCTTCTGCAACATCCCCTTGATTAGCAGAAATATTGCCTAGCATTATCCCCATTCGCTCCAGCTTTGCATCGGTACGCTTCATTTGCTCATCCGTTAGCTTCATTTGCTCATCGGTGTGCTTCATTTGCTCACCTGTTAGCTTTATCTGCTCACTCGTTAGTTTCATTTGCGCATCAGTCTGGCGTTGAGCAATGGCTAAACTAGCAACCAACTCTTTTAATTCATCGTCTGTCATTATCATTCCTACATTACTTTTCAAGGCAATTATAGCAAATACACCTTAAATCGAATCAAGAATCTACCCATTCATACAATTCAGTCATAGCAGGGTCACATTTACAACAACTGGTGCCACAAGCCTTATCAGTCGATAATTGTCGCACCTTGCCTTTACGCACCCATTTGCCCAGCATGCCTCGTAAAGCATCGGCATCCATATCAAAGTGGTTGGCCATATCCAATAGCGAAAGCCTACGTTGTTGTTTCAGGTAATCGCGTAACTCAGATAAAATCATGCTAGCTCCTGTTTTAACTCGGACCGCCCTGCGAACCAGAAACAAAATATCACCAGAGCAAAGGCCGCTAATAAACCCAGCACCCAAAATAATGAAGCCTGTGGGTGCTGACTATAAGTCGCTAATTGATAAAAAATAGTGGCGGTCATATAGGCAATTCCTGTTGTCCAAGCGACCACAAAAATCGCCCATTTAGTCCCTGTTTCTCGCTGAATAGCTGCTGTAGCTGCCACACAAGGCGCATATAATAAAATAAACAATAAATAGGCAAATGCACCCGCCTGACCATCAAAACGCGCTTGCATTTCACCAAAAGTGCCACGCTTCACTTCCTGCTCATCAGCGGCTAATTGCATATCACTGACATCGCCAATATTCAAACCTAATGGGTCTAACAAATTATCTGCAACAGCCATTAAATTTTCCGGAATAGTCCAAGCAGCCGCTATTAATAGTTGCGGTAAGTCATATACCTCTTTTTGTTGCTCAATACCAGCCATCGCTAACTGGCTGTATAAAGCATCTAAAGTACCCACTACCGCTTCTTTTGCGAGTATCCCTGTAAAAATACCGACAGTCGCTGGCCAATTATCTTCTTGAATTCCCATCGGTTCAAATACGGGCACTAATACCCGCCCTATTTCGCTAAGGACAGAGGTTTGGGTATTTTCCTGACCAAAGCTCCCATCAGTGCCTAAGGAATTTAAAAAATTAAGCACTAATACCATCGGTACGATCACTTTACCCGCATTAACCAAAAAAGTTTTTAGCCTATCCCAAGTGCGAATGACAATACTTTGTACTGTTGGTAAGTGATAATTAGGTAACTCCATAATAAAGGGTGTGGAATCACCTTTAAATAAGGTATGGCGCATAATTAGACCCGTTAAGACTGCGACGACAATACCAAAGACATATAAACCAAAAACCAGATTTTGCCCCCCTACCGGGAAAAATGCCGCTGCAAATAACGCATAGACTGGCAACCGTGCACCACAAGACATAAACGGGTTCATAATATTGGTTAAGATACGGTCACGCTGACTTTCTAAAGTACGAGTAGCCATAATCGCGGGGACATTACAGCCAAAACCGACAATCATGGGCACAAATGATTTACCCGGTAGACCAATCATACGCATAAAACGATCCACTACAAAAGCGGCACGCGCCATATAGCCAGAATCTTCCAATATGGATAACACCAGAAACAAGAAGCCAATAATGGGAATAAAAGTAGCGACTACTTGCACCCCGCCACCCGCACCATTCGCCAATAATACCACTAGCCACTCTGGTAATTGTAACGCGGTTAAAACGATTGCTAGTCCATCAACAAAGAGTGCCCCCGCCACTTGATCGAAAAAATCAATAAATGCACTGCCAATATTGATAGTAATCATGAACATCAGATACATGACTAATAAGAATATTGGGATACCTAAATAACGGTTCAATACCCATTTATCTATTGTATGGGTGGCACT
>CAZXJK010000269.1:1843-4190 GCA_964640895.1 uncultured Methylomonas sp. | reverse complement strand
AAACAAAAATCCTGCCAAAATATTGGATGCTTATTTATTTCCAAGTGCCTTAGTAAACGCAACATAAGTTGGCGTAGTAATTTGGTGTCAACTAAACGTTGTGAGTCAGAGCGCTGAGTATCGACAACGTGATGATTTAGCTGTGTATATGCTAAGGAAAACCATGTTAACTTAGTTTTATTTAAGGTTTTGCTTGGCAAATCAAGCAGGTAGGACTCTAATAATAAACGGTACAATGCTGGTGTTAGTTCTGATTGCGCTGTATGGTTTTCTGCAAAGAAGTGGCTTACCAGATTCTGAGTAGCCTGATCACGCTGTTGCCAAAATTGTTCGGGATTAGAGAGTAATAAAGGGCTAAGTCGGTTTAAAGAATCGAGCGTAATAATATCCTCACCACCATAGCCAATGCAACGTGCAATTCCACTAATTGCATATACAGTTTTTTAAGATTTTGTTCCGATTCAGACTTTGGCGGCTCTTGCTGGGAATCGGGAACCAATAAATAGACCATGCCATTATTTGTTGGTACCAAGATTGCATGTTTATCATGCTGAGCCACACGGACAATCAGTGCATCGACTGCTTTCCCTTCAAGCTTAACTGACTGCTAAGAGGGGGAGGTCGGTTGCTGTTTATCGATACGAATAATCCTAGCTTGGTTAGTAGCAAGATACACCCAGTCTGAGTTTTCTTGTGGGCTATCTGCGCCCCGCATGCGGCCTTGTTTAAGGCTTTCTCCGTTTATTAGCTGACTACCATGTTGGTCTAGTAAGCTATCATCGCGCCAGTTATCATCAGTATTGCGCTGAATACGAATGGTTTCCTGCATATTCCCCCATGACTGGCGTTCAATTCTTGGGCCTTGCTTGCTTTTGGTGCTCCAAGCACTAGAAATGATACCTTCCTCAACATCTGCGGTAAGATCCAGAGTGCCTTCTTGGAAGAAAAGGGTAATAAAACAGCGCTCATTTGCTTGCGCAAAACTGATTGAATTAAACCGAGGATTTAAAGGAAGTTTATGGGGGGTATTTACGAGTGTGGGTTCGGAAAGTGCTGTCATATATGCCACTACTCATAATACCGCTCCATTTATTTATACAGAATATGCAAAATTCAATTACGGTAAGCAGTCTAACATATTTTATCTGTAAACTTAATGGTCGTTATGAGGCGTATATAAGTCGCTTTAAGCTATCAATGCAGGATAGAAAATGACTTTTATTGTTATTAAAGTTACATATTTTACTATAAGTAATGATGGATAAACAAAACCCTTTTTATTTGATGTAAATTATGTAATGATTGCTCTATTAGTTTGTTTTATTAGGGTTTTGGGTGATTGTAATGGCAGCAGTAATGGAAGAGAGGGCGATACGAGGTTTGCGCGAAATAGCCTTATTGGGCTTTATCGTGATCGCACTTTTTTATTTTCTGGCTTTAGGCACCTTTAGCCATGAAGATGCCGGTTGGTCACATAGTGGCACGGGCATGGCAATCATAAATGCAGGAGGCATGGTTGGTGCTTGGGTTGCTGATATTTCTTTGAGCTTTTTTGGTATGGTGGCTTTTCTATTTCCATTGCTGATCTTATGGCAAGGGTATCTATTTTTTGCCAATAAATCTGATGATAGCCCTAACTGGATAAAATATTCACGTTGGGTCGGTTTGTTGTTAGCTATTATTGCTGCCACGACTTTTTGCTATTTGCATGTATTGCGCTGCCTAGTTGAGTTGCCAAGAAATAGTGGTGGGATTATTGGTCAAGAATTAGGTGATTTAATGATTATTACCTTTGGTAATTCTGGGGCAACCTTGCTGGTGCTGGCTACTTTTTTTGCAGGTGTTACTCTTTATACTAATATTTCATGGCTTAATGTGATGCAAGTGGTTGGGAAATACACTTTGTCTGGCATTGATTTCATCTATAACAAAGCGACCCAAGTTGGAGAGAAAGTAGCGCCTGAACAATTTGTTGTAGAAGCTAGTGTTCCCCCAAAACAGTCCGTGACTAAAAAGGCGACTAAACCTAAAGCCCAGTCTGATGAGGGCGATTTAATTGCATTTACCAATGAGCCTGCATTAAAAGAAAGTAAAACAGAACCAGTTATTAATATACTGAATGTCATGCAAAATGAGTCGGAGAAACCTGACGTTGTTATCTCAAAAAAACAACAGGTTGATTTATTTGATGATAAAGATGTGATTAAGCCAGGGGATTTGCCGAGTGCTGAATTGCTGGATCACCGAGATACTGCGGTGCAAGGTTATACTGCTGATGAGTTGACTGATATGTCACGCTTGGTGGAACAGGCATTACAGGACTTTAATGTCGTGGTAGAAGTAACGG
>CAZXJK010000269.1:0-1811 GCA_964640895.1 uncultured Methylomonas sp. | reverse complement strand
TATTACTCGATTTGAAATGCAACCTGCGGCTGGTATAAAGGTCAGCAAGATTACCGGTCTAGCAAAGGATTTAGCACGCGCTTTATCGGTAACCAGTGTGCGGATTGTTGAAGTTATTGCGGGTAAATCGGTGATTGGTTTAGAGATTCCTAATCAAGAGCGCGAAATGGTTTCCTTTAGGGAGGGGATGGAGTCAACAAAATTTAAACGTGCAAAATCACCTTTAACTTTATTATTGGGTAAGGATATATCAGGAGCGCCTGTTACTGCTGACTTAGGAAAGATGCCGCATTTATTAGTGGCAGGAACGACTGGATCGGGTAAGTCGGTTGCGATTAATACCATGATTCTCAGCATGCTATATAAATCGACACCTGACGAAGTCAGGATGATTATGATTGATCCTAAAATGCTGGAATTGTCTGTTTATGAAGGCATTCCGCATTTATTAACTCCAGTGGTCACCGATATGAAAGACGCGGCTAATGCCTTACGCTGGGCGGTGGCAGAAATGGAGCGTCGTTATAAATTAATGTCTAAGGTTGGTGTCAGGAATTTAGCAGGTTTTAATAAGCTGGTTGTTGAGGCAGAAAAAAATGGCGAACCGATTAAAGATCCTATATATACCCATGACGTGGAACTGGCTGAAGGGGAAAGCATTCCAACGTTGAGTAGCTTGCCGCATATCGTTATTGTCGTTGATGAATTAGCAGACATGATGATGATAGTGGGTAAAAAAGTGGAAGAATTGATTGCTCGGTTGGCACAAAAAGCACGGGCGGCAGGTATTCATTTAATCCTAGCAACACAGCGACCTTCTGTCGATGTGTTAACAGGTTTAATCAAAGCTAACGTGCCGTCACGATTGTCATTTCAAGTCTCATCACGTATAGATTCACGCACAGTTCTTGACCAAGGTGGGGCTGAATTTTTGCTAGGTAATGGTGATATGTTATTTATGCCTTCAGGAACCAATATTCCTATTCGTGCGCACGGTGCGTTTGTAGATGATCATGAAGTACATCATGTGGTCGAGTTTTTGAAAAAAACGGCACCGGCTAATTACTTGTCAGAAATTACCGAAGAATATACCGATAGCGGTGATGGGAGCTTTGTTTCAGGCGATGAAGCCATTGATTCAGAAATGGATGAACTCTATGATCAAGCAGTACAGTTTGTTACTGAATCACGTAAAGCATCCATTTCCAGTGTCCAACGGCGTTTAAAAGTGGGTTATAACCGTGCCGCATCAATGATAGAAGCGATGGAAATGGCGGGGGTTATTAGCTCCGCTGAAGGCAGTGGTGCTCGGCAAGTGCTTGCGCCACCTCCCGTAGGAGAGTAGTTATGAATTATGCATTAATTGGTGGAATGATTTTGATTTTCTCCACTTTTGGCAGCTGGCTTTTGATTAAGCTTAAGCACACTGATAAATCCAAGCAAGTTAAATGGGTCTTGTTCGTATTATATTTTTGGTTATTGAACTTTGTGCAGTTGATTGGTTTAGCAGTGGTGTATCAATTAACACAATAGAATATACGCTGTAGAACTTGAGAGAGTTATCCCGCTTTTGTTATTTTGTCAGTGAGAAGGATTCTGTGTGGATAAACGACCACTAAATATAGGTATAATGGGGTATTGACATGTTTATGACAGGGTGGGAAGAGTGCCTTTCTGCAAAAACTATCAATTCTAGGCGTTAGCCAATAAAAATGAGACACAGTCGCATTGTTTTTCTTTGGTTCTCTGTTACGCTGGTACTGGGCTATAACCATTCTTTGCCTGAAAAAATAGCATAATTTTCTAAAGGA
>CAZXJK010000268.1:0-4242 GCA_964640895.1 uncultured Methylomonas sp. | reverse complement strand
GATGACAAACAAAAAAACTAGTAAAGATGGATGATGTGTGTTTCCAGGTTTCCAGGTGCCTTATGTTCGGTATTGCTCTTTGCTCCAACTAACTTGTTGTATAAAATCTTGGTTATCGAATAAATTTTGTAAGCTCATATCGTTAATGTGTGGGGTTAGTAGATTGAAGAAATGGCTTTTTAAAGTACCTGATAATTTTAGTTGGCACTTTGGATTAATTGTGTTTAATTTTAATGAAAGAGTATAGTGGATTGCGATGCTAATTCCCACTATATTTATATGTTATATAATCAAGGCTACAAAAGGAAATTAATATGCCTGATTTTAGGGTATTTATCTATTTGCTACGTCATGGTTACTATGGTACAAACGAACTTTAATAAGTTTATTGATAGAGGATATTATGGAAATCAAAATGATATTTAAGGTGTTTGTCTTTTTCTTTATAATGGAAAATGTATGGGCAAAAGCACCTGCCCCCCTTGAGGTTGAAGGAGCCATAACGGTTAGTACCAAACGTGCAAAGTCTTTAATGAATCAAGGTGCAACTTTTGTTGATGTACGTAGAGCGACCGATTATCAAAGTAGTCATATACAGTGGGCTATCCATTTGGATTTGAAGTTAGATTTAACAGAGGATTCTTTGTTGGCAGTGGTAAAGAAAAACCAGGCTGTTGTGATTTATTGTAATGGAGATATGTGCCAGCGAAGTGCCTTAGCAAGTAAGAAATCCATTACCTGGGGTTGGCAAAAGGTTTATTATTACCGTGGTGGTTTTCCTGACTGGAAGGCGGCAGGGTTGCCTGTCGAGTGATGGTAATTTAGTAACAAAATCTTGAATACCATTACCCGCTTTTGGGCTACCAACTTAAGACGGGACATACGACAGGAGTGAAATCGCTTTAGCTATTTCCGAAACAGCAATAGCTAAAGCGATTGCACTCCTGCATAAGGGATTGAATTTCCACAGTCCCGTCTTAAGTTCGTAGCCCGCTTTTGGCATGCGGGTAATGGTATTAATCTTTAGGAGTGAGGGTATTGTTGAATTCTTGCCCTTACTAGTTCGGTTCTTGCTTGGGTGGAAAGCCAGAAAGGATTTTGGAGACGTATTCTTGTGCAAGTTGATCTCTTGTTTCTCGATCTGCACTTTCTGGTAAACGCCCGTCAGCAGCACCACGCCATATCAGTTGGTCAGTCTTAGGGTCAATAATGTCAATGATTAGTGTGCCTTGTTTATAGTGAGTGACTTGAGTTTCAGAGCCAGAGCTATAACCCATAGCCATACTACTTCCATAAGTTCCATAACGAGCCCCATAAGTGAATCCAGGGTAATAACCGTTATAATTATTGTAGGTACGAATATCAGCTCTTTCTTCTACAGTAATGCTGTAATTCACCAAAAAATCACTTTTGTCAGCTGGGGCTACAGTATATTTTTGTTGTAGTTGCTGGTCTATGGCGGCCCGGATACGCTGGTCCATTATGTTATTTAAATACTTCAGGCTTGAGGTATTGTGTTCATTTTCGATGTGCCAGCTATAAGTTTTAAAGTTGCTGAAGTCAATTGCTTCATCATAATCAGTGCTAAGTGTGAGTGAAGTGCAGCCTGAAATCAGCAGTAATGTCATGCAGGTCAGTAGAAAATTTCTCATTTTGATCCCTTTATTTTGAGGTGTAACTACAAGTAGCGAGCCTTAAACTTATAGCAAGCTATATATTTGTATTTAATGATATACTAATTCGTTCTTTCAATTAATAATGCATCTTAATTGCTATTTAGATGCTAAAATGGCTAAGGCTTTTTGTATATGCTCGGCGGTTTCTATACCTAGATCGGTTAAATACCCACCATCATCTTGAGATACCAAACCCTTTTCATGTAAACGCTTAATAGCGGCAATGGTATCAGGTGGTGCAGTGTTATGTACTTTAATACCTTCTTGGGTCGTTGTTAGCTTGTAACGTGCTAAAATACTTATTTCTTCGGTCAGGCTTTGTGAGATAGGCATGTTTATATTCCTTAATAGTTTTATAATAATGTTTTTATATTGAAGTTTAATGATACTTTATTTATACCATTAAGCCGCCAGCAGAATACAGAAAAATCTTAAAGAAGAAAAATAATACTCATACATATAGAGAAAATTGATGATGAAAATTCTTATCAGAATCGCAATGTTTGTTGTGATTGGTAGTATGTTTTTTAGCATAATAGGGCGAATGCAGCCTAGTTATGAACAAAACTATACAATTTTATATTCGGATTTTATTCAGGATATTAGAAATGGGACTGTAGCAGAAGTCACTATTTCAGGGGAAACAGTTAAGGGTAAGCTACGCAATGGTGAGCCCTTCGTAACCTACAATCCGGACGATGCACATTTGATTGATGATTTGATTGAGTATGGTGTAAAAATTAGAGTGGCAACTCCCGAAAAGCAGTCAATGCTGATGCAAATTTTTATTTCATGGGCTCCCATGATGCTATTAATTGGGGTCTGGGTTTATTTTTATCGCAAGCAGCAAGGCGGTGCTGGCGGTGCTGGTGGCGGCCAAATGGGTATGGGAAAAAGTCGTGCCAAATTACTGGAAGAAGATCAAATTAAAGTAGGCTTTGCTGATGTTGCTGGCGTAGAAGAGGCTAAAGAAGATGTTATGGAGATGGTTGACTTCCTAAAAGAGCCTTCTAAATATGAATTTGTTGGCGGTACCATTCCGCATGGCGTGTTATTGGTAGGTCCTCCTGGTACAGGTAAAACTTTATTGGCACGAGCCATTGCTGGAGAAGCTGGTGTGCCTTTTTTCTCAATTTCAGGGTCTGATTTTGTGGAAATGTTTGTTGGGGTTGGAGCCTCACGAGTACGTGATATGTTTGAGCAAGCCAAAAAACGAGCACCTTGTATTATCTTTATTGATGAAATTGATGCGGTGGGTCGCCAGCGTGGTGGTTCTGGTCCTGGTGGCGGTGGTAATGATGAACGTGAGCAAACCTTAAACCAATTATTGGTTGAAATGGATGGTTTTAGTGGTAACGAAGGTATTATTGTTATTGCAGCAACTAATCGTGCAGATGTATTAGATAAAGCCTTATTAAGACCTGGTCGTTTTGATAGAGAAGTGCATGTCGGGTTACCAGATATTAAAGGGCGCGAGCAGATTTTAAATGTTCATATCAAAAAAGTACCCCAAGCTGATGATGTCAATATTAAAGATTTGGCGCGTGGTACACCAGGATTTTCAGGTGCTGAATTAGCTAATTTGGTTAATGAGGGTGCGCTGTTGGCTGCGCGTAATAATAAGCGTATTGTTACCATGGATGATTTGGACAGAGCAAGAGACAAGTTACTAATGGGTGCAGAAAAGCGCTCTATGGTAATGCGTAAAGAAGATCTGTTAATGACGGCTTATCATGAGGCGGGGCATGCAATTGTTGGGCAAAATGTTCCTGAACATGATCCTGTTTATAAAGTCAGTATCATGCCGCGTGGTGGAGCTTTAGGGATTACTATGTTCTTACCGGAACGGGATCAATATAGTGCTAGCAAAGATAAATTGGAAAGCCAAATTTCAGGGTTGTTTGGTGGGCGTATTGCAGAAGCAGTTATTTATGGTAAAAACAAAGTAACTACTGGTGCATCAAACGACATTGAACGTGCAACTCAATTAGCGCGTAATATGGTGACCAAATGGGGCTTATCTGACAAGTTAGGGCCAATGGATTATGGTGATGATCAAGGCTATATGGGGAAGCAAAGTAAACCCATGTCGGAGCAGATGGCGCAAACTATCGATGATGAAATTCGTTTGGTCATTGATAAAAATTACCAGCGTGCAGAAGATATTCTAAATGATAATCTAGATATTTTGCATAATATGGCACAAGCTTTGATGGATTGGGAAACCATTGATAAATTTCAGATTGAGAAATTATTGAATGGTGAAAAACTAGATCCACCAAAAGATGATGAGCCTGAAGATGATAGCACGATGCAGAAGGCTGAAGCTGGCGTTGAATCAGAGGGTGATTCTATACAAGAAGATAAAGCAAAATTCGATAAAACTGCTGGTGCACAAGGACATCAAGAAATGTAAGTAAGAGGCAGGAGGGAGTTTAATTCCGCCTGTTTAGGAACGGGTATTATTGAATTCTCGTTCCTTATCTGTCAACGAAACCCATTATCAAGTATGGGTTTCGTTATGGAATGGGAATTAAATAAATTGTGCAATTATGGCGCAGTATTT
>CAZXJK010000267.1:0-4261 GCA_964640895.1 uncultured Methylomonas sp. | reverse complement strand
ATGGCATTACCAGCCGCACGACATCCATAGCAATGATATAGCTGCTTAGTTCGCGTTACTGCAAAGCTTGGTGTTTTTTCTTCATGAAAAGGACAGCGCGCTACGTAGCTACCGCCCGATTTTTTTAAAGGCACAAAGGAATCAACCAAGTCAACGATATCAACCCTGACCAGTAAATCGTCTATAAAGGATCGAGGAATTTTTCCAGCCATAATCTAGCTAAAAAAGCCAAATAGCTATGCTAACATCGCCTTTATTTTTGCACCAACAACACCCATGTCTGCACGCCCTTGCATAGCAGGCTTTAAAATACCCATCACTTTACCCATGTCCTTAACAGAGCTTGCAGAGCTATCTGCAATGGCTGCTTGTATCATTTCGGCAATTTCGACTTCAGTCAATGCCTGTGGCAAGAAATCCTGAATAACAGTAATTTCTGCCTCTTCCACACCAGCTAAGTCCTCTCGATTAGCAGCTCGATACTGCTTAATAGATTCTCTACGCTGCTTTAGCATTTTGTCCATAACGACGATAACTTGATTATCATCCAAAACAATACGCTCATCTACTTGTATTTGCTTAATAGCAGACATGATCAAACGGATAACGCCTAAACGCGGCTTATCCTTACTTCTCATTGCCTGTTTCATTTCATCTTTAAGACGATCTTGCAAAGTAGTCATCTTTATAACTGTGGACGGCCACGACGTAAATTTTTCAATGCATAACGCTCACGTGATAATTTCTTAAGGTGACGTTTTACCGCTGCAGCTGCTTTACGCTTACGTTCTGCAGTTGGTTTTTCATAAAATTCACGGCGACGTACTTCAGATAAAACACCTGCTTTTTCACACGAACGCTTAAAACGACGGAGAGCAATATCAAATGGTTCGTTTTCTTTCACTTTAATTGAAGGCATAAATTTTTCCAATTTGCTAAAATTCAGTTTTTGAATTCTATTGAGTTTAAATTCTATTTGGCTAGCTAAAGCTATATGTCAGCCAGCGAAACCCTCGATTATAGCAGTATTATTTTTAAAATCAAAAACGAATGTACATTTTAGGTATTGAAACATCATGCGATGAAACTGGCGTTGCCATCTATCATAGCAAGCACGGCCTTATTCAACATGGCTTATACAGCCAAATTGCTATGCACAATGAATACGGCGGCATTGTCCCCGAACTTGCATCTCGCGACCATATTCGCAAACTTATTCCACTCATAGATGAATGCCTGCGCAACAGCCAATTAAAGAAAAGCGACATCCAAGGCATAGCTTATACGGCAGGACCAGGCTTAATCGGCGCATTACTAGTTGGTGCAGCAACTGCCAAAAGCCTAGCTTGGACTTGGGGCATTCCCGCACTTGGCGTACATCACATGGAAGGCCACTTACTAGCCCCGATGCTGGAAGAATCACCACCTGCGTTTCCTTTCGTCGCCTTGTTAGTTTCTGGAGGACACACGCTCTTAGTTGAAGTCACCGACATAGGTCAATATCAATTATTGGGCGAATCTCTCGATGATGCTGCTGGCGAGGCTTTTGATAAAGTAGCCAAAATGCTTGGCCTCGCTTACCCAGGCGGCCCTCTGCTATCCAAACTGGCCGAACAAGGGCAAGCCAATCGTTTTAAATTTCCACGCCCAATGACTGACCGCCCTGGGCTGGACTTTAGCTTTAGCGGGCTAAAAACCTTTACCATGAATACCCTAAATGCCACCGAACAAACCCCACAAGATAAGGCAGATATTGCGCTTGCCTTCCAGCATGCAACCGCCGAAACTTTGGCGATAAAATGCAAGCGCGCACTAAAACAGACTGGCTTAAAGCGCCTCATTGTTGCTGGCGGCGTAAGTGCCAACACCCAAATAAGACAAACATTAACAAAAATGGTTAACAAAGAAAGAGCCGAAATCTTCTTTCCCAGGCCTGAATTTTGTACTGATAATGGCGCAATGATAGCTTACGCAGGCTGCCAGCACTTATTAGCACAGCAGTCCGAAACTTTAAGCATCAATGCAAGGCCTCGCTGGCCCATTAACGAACTGTATAGCGACCAATAAAACACCGCCACCAAATCAAACGTTAAACTCATATAAGCCACCTTGTCAGATAACATTTTTTAATGCCTCACAATAAAAAATGTTATCTGATCCGCCATTAAGTTTCTTCCCCTGCCAATAAGCGCTGAATATTGCTCTTATGCCGCCAAATTAAAATGACCGACATAAGCATCGCGACATAAACCAACGGCTGCATACCCATAATAAAATACACATAAATAGGTGCAAATAATGATGCAACCAAAGCCGACAAAGACGAGATTTTAAAGAGCTTATAAACCACATACCAAGTCAGTAATACCGCAACGCCGACCATCCAATTTGCGCCCAGCAACACACCTAAGGAAGTCGCTACACCTTTGCCACCAGCAAAACCAAAAAAAATCGGATACAAATGCCCTAAAAAAGCAGCCAACACTACGCCCGCTAATACCAACGGCTCAACATCTAAAGCCTGAGCAAGCAACACCGGCAACAATCCTTTCAGCATATCACCCAATAATGTGATCGCGGCCGCTTTCTTGCCGCCAAAGCGCATAACATTGGTTGCCCCTGGATTACCCGAGCCTTGCTCACGCGGATCCGGCAAGCCCATTATGCGACACACAATAATGGCACTGGAAATAGAACCAAGTAAATACCCTAAAGGAATTAACAGCCATTCAATCATTTTTATATCCTATTTTTTATAAATTTTAAGTACACTACTTGTATGCTAGAGATATTTCCCTGATACTTACCCTATTTGCAACTATTATAATAATAACTGGAACCTTAATGGATATAATTTTTTTAGGTGGTTTACAAATCGAAACCATTATCGGCATTTATGATTGGGAACGCAAAACCAAACAAACCGTTATCCTAGATATAGAAATGGCGCATGACATCAAAAAAGCCGCTGCTACTGATGATATTGAAGACACTCTTGATTACAAAGCCGTTTCTCAACAAGTCATTAGCTTTGTTGGACAAAGTGAGTTTTTTCTGGTTGAAAGGCTTGCCGAAGAAATTAACAACATGATTCGTGAGGAGTTTAATGTGCCCTGGGTCAAACTCACCCTCAACAAAAAAGGCGCAATCAGTGGCGCAAGTGATGTCGGCATCATTATTGAGCGTGGAGAAAAATAAATATGCCCCTATGTTATATCAGCATTGGCAGCAATATCGACCGAGAGCATAACATCAGCTCAGCTCTCGGCATACTGGATGCAACCTTCGGCACATTATCCCACTCCAGCTTATACGAATCAGCAGCAGTAGGCTTTACCGGCACCGCTTTTTATAACCTAGTCAGTGCCTTTCACAGCGACCACGACCCCATTCATATCAATCGTAAATTAAAAGAAATCGAAACCAAACACGGCAGAATACCCAACAAAGAAAAATTCTCAGCACGTACCTTAGATATCGACCTATTGCTTTATGATCAAGATATCATTGATAGCGAAAGCATTAAAATTCCGCATAATGATATTCTGAATTATGCCTTTGTATTAGAGCCTTTGGCTGAAATTGCCCCCGAACACCACCACCCAGTCAAGCAAAGAAGCTATGCCGAACTTTGGGCTGATTTTGATAAAAGCACCGTACAACAGCGAAAAATCAGCGACTGCCCCCTACTTCGTAAGCTGGAGTCGCTTTAGCACTCTCCCCCACAGACAATCAACCAACAGATAATAACAACTGATCGCACCTTACCTTGTATGGCGCAGACTTTTATGCGGGGGAACTTGATCTAACAGACCAGGACGGCCTTTATAAAGGTAATTTTCAGTGCAATCATGCCACACTAATACCTCGGTTAGCCACAGCATGTCAGGGTGTTTAATATGCGGTGTCAGGATTTTTAACAGTATTGCCTTGTCGATACTCATAAAAAAATTATCAATATCCATTTGCAAATACCAGGCAGAACGCTGACCATTGCAGGTTACTCGCCGCATAAAAGTCTGCAAGCGGGTTACGGCCGTATGAATGCCTTTGTTTTTACGACAGGCATAGGAGTCATAAATAAAAATACGCTCCCAATAATGCTCAAGGTAATCGACCAATAGATGATGTACGATACGATCCCGAAAATCAGCGGCAAAAATCTCTCGTAATTTGGGTTTGGTAGCAATAAAGCAGACAGAACGCGCGGGTTGATAGCTGCGATCTTGCAACGCCGCCAATAATTCCAGCAAATTTAACT
>CAZXJK010000266.1:0-4308 GCA_964640895.1 uncultured Methylomonas sp. | reverse complement strand
TTCTGGCTTGAGTGTACCCAACTCACGCTCTTCCAAAAATGACTGCCCTATATCCGGGAACATCGCATAAATCAGCACATCTTCTTCACTTTTCGCAAAAGTAGCGGTATCAGCCCGCAATTTATCCATTTCATTGCTTAACAAATCAGCAGGTCGAACTTCAAGCACCTGTTCATTGCCAATAGCATGTGCAAGCAAACTCGCATCCACTTTACCTGGTGTTCGTCCATAGCCACCTTGCAGATACAGCTTCACTTCATTAGTAATGGTTTTATACGGCGTTCCCGTCAATACATTCACTACCGCCTGTGTACCGACAATTTGTGAAGTAGGTGTCACGAGTGGCGGAAAACCCAAATCTTTACGCACGCGAGGAATTTCTGCAAAGACTTCATCAATACGTTCTAATGCACCTTGCTCTTTTAACTGATTAGCCAAATTAGACATCATGCCACCAGGCACTTGATTCAGCAGTACGCCAGTATCAACACCTGAGTAAGCACTTTCATACTGATGATATTTTTTGCGGATGTCCTTAAAATAATCTGCAATTTCTTTGAGTAATGGCAAATCCAGATCAACCTGATAGCCTGCATCACGCAAAGCAACTGCCATAGTTTCAGTCGGCGGGTGACTGGTACCACTCGCAAAACTGGAGATAGCCGTGTCTATATGCTCACAACCCGCTTCAATCGCTTTTAACTGACACATACTGGCCATGCCAGAGGTATCGTGCGAATGTAGGAATAAAGGTAAATCGATACGATCTTTCAATTTACTGACCAACTCTGCGGTCGCGGATGGAGTCAATAACCCCGCCATATCCTTAATCGCCAAGCTATCACAGCCCATATCTTCAAGCTTTAATGCCAGTTCTATAAAGCTGTCCAAGGTATGTACTGGGCTGACGGTATAGCATAACGTACCTTGGGCATGCTTTTGATTGCTTTTAACCGCCTTAATGGCAGTCTGCAGATTACGTTCATCATTTAGGGCATCAAATACCCTAAACACATCAATGCCATTTGCAGCACTCTTGGCAATAAACGCCTCCACTACGTCATCCGCATAATGACGATAACCTAATAAATTTTGACCCCGCAACAACATTTGCAAACGCGTATTGGGTAAAGCTTCGCGTAGCTGGCGTAAACGTTGCCACGGATCTTCTTTTAAATAGCGCAGACAAGCATCAAAGGTTGCCCCACCCCACACTTCCAGCGACCAATAGCCTGCACGATCCAATTTATCGCAAATAGGCAACATATCTTCAGTACGCATACGCGTTGCAATTAATGATTGATGGCCATCGCGCAAAACCACATCAGTAAAAAAAATGGCGGACTTGGTTTGAGTATTATTTGTGTTCATGATGTTTTCCTAAAGACCTGAATGAATAGCAATAGCAGCAGCAATAACCGTTGCCAACTCTTCCGGATCTCGTTTCAGTGAATATTGGGTCAGTTCGGGATGGGTGTCGACAAAAGAAGTATCAAAATCAGCACTGTTAAAGTCATCTGAATTCAAGATTTCCTGATAATAGGGAATCGTGGTTTTAATACCAAACAAGCGCATATCCTCCAAAGCTCTTTGCCCACGTGCGACCACACGCGGCCAATCTTGCGCCCAAACCACCAGTTTGGCACACAGCGAATCATAATAAGGGGGCAGCTCATAGCCTGTATAAATAGAAGTATCGGTACGCACGCCAGGGCCACCAGGTGCATAGTAACGACTGATACGGCCAAAGCTGGGTAAAAAATTATTTTGCGGATCTTCTGCATTCACTCGGAACTGCATTGCAAAACCTTTAATTTTTACCTCTTCTTGCTGAATAGCCAAAGGCAAACCAGAGGCAATGCGCAACTGTTCTTGCACAATATCAATACCGGTAATTTCTTCAGTAATGGTATGTTCTACCTGCACTCGGGTATTCATTTCCATAAAATAAAAGGAGTCATCACTGTCTAACAAAAACTCTACCGTTCCCGCATTTTCATAATTAACCGCTTTTGCGGCCTTCACCGCCAATTCACCAATCATTTCCCGCTGCTCTTGTGAGAGTTGCGGCGATGGTGCAATTTCTATCAACTTTTGATTACGCCGCTGAATCGAGCAATCACGTTCATAAAGATGAATCGTATGCCCAAAACTATCTGCTAATATCTGCACTTCAATATGACGCGGATTAACAATACATTTTTCTATAAAGATGTCAGCACTACCAAAAGCCTTAGTTGCCTCTGAAATGACGCGATCATAATTCTGGCGTAATTCTTTTTCATTATCACAGCGTCGAATACCACGCCCGCCTCCGCCCGAAGTCGCTTTCAGCATAACTGGATAACCAAGCTCACCTGCTTTTTCAATGGCATCATCCAACCCAGACAAGTTACCGTCACTACCGGGGGTAACTGGTACACCTGCTTTAGTCATACTTTTTCTGGCTTCTGTTTTATCCCCCATTTTACGAATAACATCCGCACTCGGCCCCACAAAAGTAATTTGTTGCTGTGCACAAATATCTGCCAGCAATGGATTTTCTGACAGAAAGCCGTAGCCAGGGTGTAGGCCATCACAGCCAACTGATTTAGCCAGATTGACTAACTGCTGTGGATTGAGATAACCCGCTAATGGGTCTTCACCAATACAATACGCTTCATCGGCTTTTTTAACATGCAAAGCATGCCGATCCGCCTCTGAGTATGCTGCGACTGAGCAAATTCCGAGTTCTCGACAAGCCCTAATGATTCGTACCGCAATCTCGCCACGGTTGGCTATCAATATTTTGGTTAACACATTTTTTTCCTCAACATCGAGAAACACAAACTATTTAGGAGCTAGGGCTTAAATAACGCAACTGTTATTCCCCCCCTTTTTCCTGAGTTCTGTTCCCTAATAAAAAGCACTACAAATCATTTTGTATTTATAGCGCACCTACTATTTTTCGTGAAATTATAGTATGCGAAAAAAAACATTAAGGATAATTAGTATAAATAATATATAGTATAAATTTTATTTATGCCCAATCACTATGCGAGCCACACTCCATCAACTAAGAATTTTCCAACAGGTCGCTGAACTACGGAATTACTCGACTGCAGCAAATAAATTAGGCTTAACCCAACCCGCCGTCAGTATTCAACTCAAACAACTGCAAGATAATTTAGATGTATCCTTATTCGAAAAAATAGGCAAGAAATTCTTTTTAACCTCAGCAGGTCATGAACTCAATTCGTTCTGTATCGATATATTTTCGCGCATAGAGCATATGGACATGAAACTAAGTGCCATAAAAGGCCAACTGGAAGGTGAGTTTCTGATCTCCGCCGTCACCAGTGCCAAATACTTTACCCCGCACCTTTTAGGTGCTTTTCATAAACTGTACCCAAAAGTCAGTTTACACCTGGATGTGGCTAACCGCAGTCAGGTTATTCAGGGTTTAAAAGATAATACCGCCGACTTGGTAATCATGGGACTGGTGCCAGATAATATGCGTTTAACCCGTTATTCGATTATTGAAAACCCGATTGTCATGCTTGCCAACCCTACACATCCATTGGCGACACAAAAAAACATTCCTTGCAGCGAATTGCTCAATCATGATTTTATTTTGCGCGAAAATGGCTCGGGTACCCGTAAGGCATTTGAAGATGAACTACTGCGCCATAATATAAAATTATCACCAAGTATGGTCTTAGGAAGTAGTGAAACTGTCAAACAAGCGGTGATGGCAGACTTGGGAATATCAGTGCTATCTCGGCATAGCGTTACCTTAGAACTGGCAACAAAATGTTTGGTGGAATTGGACGTACAGGGCTTTCCACTTATGCGTAGTTGGTATGTCGTACATCATGAAACCAAACAGTTATCCCCTGTCGCACAAGCCTTTATTGATTTCATTCTTTACCAAAAAGAAACCGTGGATAGTTTGTGTAACCGGTTTCTGGAAACGAATTTTGTTTCGCAATAGAGTAGTAGCGAAATCTCATTATTTTAATTCTTACGAAAGATGTGTTAAATTCACAGCTTAGATTACAAAATTGATGCACTCGCAAACAATAATAGGCAACAGGCATTCTTATGACAATAACAACAACTCTAAATAAGTCCATTTTAGCCGCAAGTATCACTTTACTGTTTAGCTCAGCAAGCGTGATGGCTAAATCTGATAATCACAAAATGCATAAGCTCTATCAAGATAATTGTGCCAGTTGTCATGGCGCTGACCACGGAGGCTATATAGCCCCAGCCTAGGCTGTCGAAATATAGCATCAAATTTTTAAATTCTTATAAAATTCAATGACT
>CAZXJK010000265.1:3192-4331 GCA_964640895.1 uncultured Methylomonas sp. | reverse complement strand
TAAGTATGACAGTAACGGCTTATATAAAAGCACAAGGTTTTACATTATTAGAGGTGCTTATTGCGATGGTTATTTTTGCCATTGGCATGTTGGGTCTTGCAGGTATGCAAGCGATAGCACTGAAAGATAATAACGATGCTTATATGAGATCACTGGCGGTATTTTTTGCTTACGATATGGGGGATAGAATCAGAGCGAATCCAGCTTACTGGGACACGGCAATTGTACAGGCAGGCCCTGCTGGCCTAATTATTCTAGCTGCTGATAAGGCAATTGTAGAAGCCTATGTTAATGATTACCCTTTTTGCAGTACAGATGACCCTCCTGCAGTAGCGGCAGGTGCAAACCCCAATCCGGCAGTAAATTGTGTGGATAGTCAGGAGCTTGCTCGATATGACTGGTATCGGGTGCGTAAGGATATTATGGATGCTTTACCGAATGGTGAACTAGAGGTCACCAGACCCAATGATCCAGATGGGATAGGCGCACCTATTATCCAGATAGTCGTTTCATGGGATTTAACAAATAATAATGTCACTAATATTGCTCCTTCTTTTACATACAATGTCAGGCCATGAATAAAATAACTCGATATAACGCTGGCTTTACATTGATAGAGCTGATGATTGGGATTTTATTAACCAGCCTGTTTGTCGGTGGGATTGCGCAGGTATTTGTACAGACCTCACAAAATTTTAGAACGCAAAGGACGCTAAGTTACATGATGGAAGATGCGCGCTTTGCACTGGATAAGTTAAACAGTGAATTCAGGCGTATCGGTTTTTTGACGAATCGGCAGCTAACTGATTGGACAAGAAATGACATTTATCATGGCGGAATAGAGCTTGATTATGCAGCGGGGGTTTATACCATTAGAAATACTGGTGGAGTGGGTAATGTGTTAACGATGGGAGCAGGAGAAGCTATCCGAGGCTGGACTAATTTAGCAGCTCTTGGTTCGGATACGGTTATTATCAGGTATCAACTGGGTGATGGTGCTGAACTGGCCAACAACCAATATTCACCCTGTACCAGCGGTTTTGCCTTAAATCTGCCAGCTGGCGAGCTCAACACACACAGACATGTTATTACGATTGTTTTTTATATGGAACCCAGTGCGGCTGTGGGTTCGAATGTTT
>CAZXJK010000265.1:0-3180 GCA_964640895.1 uncultured Methylomonas sp. | reverse complement strand
GATATACCCGTACCTGCCGCTACGCAATTACTGAATGCCATTCCACTTATTTCAAATGTTGAAAAGCTGCGGATATTGTATGGGCAAACGGATACTGACGTGATAAACGGTGCGGCTAACGGTACTGTTTATAGGGATAGCACACAGGTTGATGCAGCAGCTGCTCCAAATTGGAATGCAGTCAGATCAGTTCGGTTAAGCCTGGTCTTGCGTAGTGAAGAAAGTAATATTTCTATCGCGGCACCTGGAAACTACATCATTAATGGAAAACTTTCTGTTGCGCCGACTAATGCAGCTGAAAATCGGCTATACCGAGTTTTTTCAACCACGGCCGCTTTCCGCAATGAATTGCTATAACAGGAAGAATAGCTTATGAAAAACAAACAACAAGGAATTGCATTGATTATGGTGATGGTGTTTTTGTTGCTGATGACTTTAATTAGCGTAACTGCCATGCAACAGAATTCTCTGCAATTTGCCATGATTGGTAACACGCAGGAGCAAAGCCAGACATTTACTCGTGCAGAAAATGTTTTAAGGCTAGTAGAGCAAGCGATTGCAGTCAACCGCTGGAGTGGTGCGCGAACAGGAAATATAGCGGGTGTAGATAACGATAGCTGGAAGTGCAAGAATGCAGTAGATAACTATAGCCTTATACCGCCTGGAACAGAATTTAACCTTGGAATTTCTGGTAACACAGCGGTTGTGCAAAGCTGGTGGTGTGAAAATAACCCTGATACGACAATCGCTGCGATAGATCAAGATGGAGATGGAAATATAGATGCTGATGATCAAGGGTATGGGCAGCCAGCAACCTGCACTATTGATGATGTTAACGGAGCTGGGTGTCCGCTTATACCGACCAATGGCTTTGCACCTTTTAGCGCGGGGCTTGCTAATCAGGGGGTTGATTTTCCTGATATTGGCTGCGGAACGGAGTTGTATACCATCCGAGTGACCTTTGAACAGCAAAATGAAAGTGGTGCCGAACGGATTGTTGAATCAAGATTTGCTGCTAGGTGTGAGAGAGCGGAGTAAGGGATAGTGACGTTTTGAAAGGTTTTAAATCAGAATAATTGAAGATAAAAAGTTATTCTTAATTTTATTCAGTCGGTAAATAAGCGTATTTCCAAGGTATAAAGCAATATATACGTCTTCTTGGTGATGGTAAGTTGTTTAAAAAATTTGGCTACCAACTTAAGACGGGACAGTTTGAGTAGCTGGATCACTCAAATAATTCTCGCAAGGCGCATATAGCATGGATGCCCTCCACCAGCTTATATTACTGGTGTCCCGTCTTAAGTTGGTAGCCAAAAAATTATATTCTTTGCTGATTTAAACATAGTTAAGGAATGGGGGCGGAATAGGTTGAACTGGTGCTATTTTCGCAACTGTAATGGTGCTGAGGTTATATTAGTGATGAACATTGTAAGCATAATAATTGGAGAAAGAAAATGAAATACAGAATGAGAAAATCAGTCAACAGGCTGGTTGGTATGGGAGTGTTAGGTCTGATGGTTTTAGCACCGAGCTACAGTTATGCTGATCAGGCATGTAATCCCGGTAATGGAGCTGGCCTTATCTTTTCAATAGATGAACCTCTTATTCAAGAATCCACCGTTGTGGCTGATGTCTTAAATACCTACGATTTTGAATCTGTCCCGAACTCAAATTTAGTCTTTCGTGATAATCAGCCAAATTATACGACAGCAGTCTGGGACGGTGTTGGCACGTATGAAGGAACAGGTAGCCAAATTGATATGCCTAATAAATATGGTGCTGCATATGGTGTTGGCAAATATCTATTTATTAGAAGTACCATACATAGTATTGAGGCGAACCCTGGTGTTACCTTAACATTTGATGAGCCAGTTGCTTATTTTGGATTCTGGTGGAGTGCAGGGGATTATGCCAATAAACTCCAGGTTACTTTATCCGGTGGGACTGTATATGATGTAGAAACGGAACTTGTTTGGGAGTCTGAGGGCTTTATTGAGCAAAATGCTAGCCAAGGCGGACATATGGGGAGTCCCGCCACAGCATATCTGGATCAAAATAGTGGTGAACCCTATGCTTATTTAAACCTTACCTCTAAAGATGAATGTTCAAAAATAGCATCAATAAGATTCCACGGCAGAAATTTTGAGACTGATAATCATACTGTGACAACCGAATTGATAGACCCGCCCGGAATAGAAATTCCTTTGCCTCCTGTCGCCCCTGTTTTCGGGCAGTCAGGTCGCTTTAATATCCAGGAAGTTAATGAGTTTAAAACCACTGCTCAGGCAGAGGGTGGCGGAGCAGTCAATTGATATGCTGATGTCTGGAGTGCGCATGAAATAAACAGTGTAACTGTCAGTGTGAATTCATTCGCACGATACGAATAAATTCGAACTGGCAAACCTGGTTTTAATAAAGTTGTCACGTGATTTTGTGCATGCTCCTTATTTAGTGGTGAAGCCTATGATAATACACAACATATTAATAACGAAAGAATTCCGCCTGCAAGGGTTTACTTTGATGGAGTTAATGATTGTTGTTGTTATTTTGGGTGCTGTTTCACTGGCTGGTTTTCCAGCATTAATGCATGTTTTGAATGAACAGAAATTAACGACACAGGTCAATGATATGGTCGCTTCATTGAATCTGGCACGTAGCGCATCCATCAAACGTCGTTATGTCGTTACAATTAGAAAAATGACTGATTGGAACAATGGCTGGCAAATATTTGTTGATGAAGATAATGACAATGTTCTTGATGTGGGAGAGCAAGTCCTAAAAACCTATTTGGGTGTAACGGCAGGAGCAGGATCGATTACAGGGCATAACTTTGTAAATTATATTGCATATTCCCCGAATGGTAGGGCGAATACATTGGGTAATATTACTTTTTGTCCGCCTGTTGGTGTAGATAGTTCACGAAAAATAGTGATCGCAGGTTCAGGACGTATGCGTACTGAAAAAGGTGATTATGCGGCAAATTGTCCGTAATTTTGATTATCAAGTGTGACAAGGTGAAGGTTCTCACGATCATGTTCCGAGGCTGAAAAAGTATCTTAAAATACGAATTCTTGTTTTTTTAAGGTTCGTAGTTTTTTTGTTGATATTTTTGCAGGAGTGTAATGCTTAGGGAGCAGAAAATTAATAATCGTCCAACTGAAAAAATATAATATATAAATA
>CAZXJK010000264.1:0-4338 GCA_964640895.1 uncultured Methylomonas sp. | reverse complement strand
AAGGCCTTCTTATTTCTTTGATAAGGCAAAGTCTGGAGATTTCAATACTGGGGTGTTTAATACTGTGGTCTAGTGTGCTGACATCCTCCAAAGGGAGTGAGTTACCAGTGTAGTGTACTAATCGCATGGCACCAATCCATTGGCCAGTATGTTTTAGGCGCACTAAAAAAAGCTGTGTATTTGCATCATGATCATTTTGAGGATCCCACTTATCAGATTCTAGCTTATCAGGGAACTGTTCTGGAGCTTCATAGCCTAATTCTTCACAATAAACTTGGTAACGAATATTGAAATGAATTTTACGTCCTTCTAAGGTGTCAGCTAAAAATATCTCAAAATAATTATCAAACATTCTTTATTCCTTGTGTTATTGGTAAATATTCAGTGCCTTATGAAAATAGTGCGTAGGGCAAAGTGCCTGCTTTATAGATACGTAGTGACTTGCAATAGTTGCAAAAAGACACTCAACCATCCTATACAAATGGTTAAATTTAGCTGGAGTATCTGAATAATTACTTTATATTGAATTAATGCTGAGGTTTCCCAATAAATTAAGAATAAAGTCCTTGAATATATAGGCTGTAATATTTTAATAGTGCTTGGAAGCGTTATGTGGCAAGTCTATTCAAAAATACGCCAGTTACTTTATATTCTTTTCAAAAAAACTGGGAAACATCAGTATTAATCAATAAAGCATTAGTCATGCCAATAATTAATATTCGAAATTTGTTTTATGATATATGTGTTGTAATCCATTGAAATTAAATATTTATTTACTTTATTTTTAAGGGTGGCCTTATTAAGATAAGTGTTCAGTCATTTATCCACTTAGTTTTATAGCTTGTCTAGTGGTTGAATGCTTTCAATTAGTCGTAATTTAGAGACACATCTGGTTTTCAAAAGGTGTACTTCACTTGGTCAGGGCTGCCGAGCTCTATTGGTTAGTTTTTTGCCGATAGCTTCGTAGTTGGAGCATTGAGTAAAGTGGGATAGTTTTAATGTTTTTTAGTTGTGCGAAGTGTGGATTTGAAAGGTGTGTGCCAATAATTTGAGTTGTTATTAGTAGAGGTAGTCTTTGGAAGAAGTGTCTCTATTTGGAGACACTTAAAGTTATTGTTATAGTGTTGAGATATGGCTGGTATAGGTTTGGGTGTTTTTTTATAATTGTCGTTTTTTTTAGACATGAATTAAAAAATGGCGATAAAAATAAACTATTGGTAACTAGGTCACGGTTATTTATTGTTTAAAAGTATTTGCTTTTAGCTGATGCCGGTCTAATAATTTATAAAACTCGGTGCGATTACGTTTTGCTAAACGAGCCGCTTGGCTGACATTGCCATTAACTGAACTAAGCAGTTTAATAAGGTAATCTTTTTCAAACTGGTCTTTTGCCTCTTTTAGCCCTTGCAGAGTACTTGGGCTTTCTTGTAATACTTTTTCGACTAGGTTAACAGGGACGATAGGTGTAGCAGACAGGGCTGATACATGTTTAACCACATTCATTAATTGGCGAATATTACCTGGCCAGTCGTAAGTGACTAATAGCTCAAGTGCCTGTTTGGAAAAACCTTTAGCTATATAGCTATAAGTATCTTCAGAGTGCTGCATGAAATGATTGGCTAATATTGGAATATCTTCACGACGCTCCGATAAATTAGGGACTTTTAAGGTTGCTACATTTAAGCGATAAAATAAATCCATGCGGAAGTTGCCAGCAGTTGCTTCTTTTTCTAAGTCATGATGACTTGCTGAGACGATGCGTACATCAATTGGGACGGAATGATCCGATCCAACTGGCCGAATTTGTTGTTCTTGTAATGCGCGTAATAGTTTGACCTGAAAGGATGGGGACATATCGCCAATTTCATCTAGGAATAAAGTGCCCGAGTCCGCGGTCTGGAATAGACCTTTACGAGTACTAAATGCGCCTGAAAATGCACCTTTAATATGACCGAATAGCTCCGATTCTAGCAAATCTTCAGGGATGGCACTACAGTTCACGGCAATAAAGGGGCCGTTATGCCGTGGGCTCGCTTTATGGATGGCTTGGGCGACCAATTCTTTTCCCGTGCCACTTTCACCGAAAATAAACAAACTGGCATCACCGCGAGCAAGCCGGCTTACTTGACTTAATAGGTTTTCCATTAATGGGCTGCGCGTTAAAATGGCAGAACGCCAATTTTCGGCGGGAGCCTGGTGTGGCTCGCCAGCATTGATGGTTAAAGCTTTATTGATGGCACTGAGTAACTCGGCATTATCTATAGGTTTGGTAATAAAGCCAAATACACCTTCACTGGTTGCTGCCACGGCTTCTTTGATGGTGCCATGCGCAGTAATGATAATGATGGGTAGGGTTGGATGGTCACGTTGAATGAGTCTGCTAAATTGCATACCATCCATTTCATCCATGCGTAAATCAGTAATAACTAGATGGGGGGAGAAATTGAGTTATCAGGCTAAGAGCCTCAGCACCACTACTGGCTGTTTTTATGGTGAGTCCGGCAGCACTTAAACGAATTGATAAAAGTTCTAGTAAACTAGGCTCATCATCAACTAATAAAATACGCTGGCCAGAAAATTGACTGCTGTGTGTTGTTGTCATGAGTATTATTGATGGATACTGGTTTCGATAGCTTTGAGAGCATCAAGTTTTTCTTTGATGTCTTGATTTTCTAGCTGTAGATCTTCTATTTGTTGTTGGTTTTCTAATTTTCGGTCATCTAATTGTTGCTTGTTTTTATTGATGATACGCTGCAATCTGTATATTCTTCTTGATTTACTTTTCAGAGCTTTATTCAGCTGCAAATAATACTGGTTAAACCATAATAGTTCTGTTACAAGTTGTTTATTAGTTTCCAGTGCGGTCAAAATACTAATAATTTCTTTTGTTTTTAGGCAGGTATTACGTCCACTTTTGGGAGTGTTGTAGGCTAGCACCCAGCTTGCAAACCAGTCACCTTGTTGATGTAGCTTTTTATATTTTGCACAAGTATTTTTAGGTTCTTTGGCATAATCACTGGTAAAGTTTGCAGAATAACCCATTAATTGTTCCAGTTGGCTAGGCGTTAATTGTCTTGGCTCTTGTTCAATGGGAGGCGTAGGCTCATCGATAGTTTGCCAAGGTAAAGGGACTTGGCAAGCTGTTAAGCTTAAAAAGAGTATGTAATAAAAGTAAGGAAGACATTTCATGCTGAGCCAGAAGTGTTAATAATATTAGCTAGGTGTTAGCGGTAATATAACTAAAAAATTCGCTCCCGAATAGAGAATATTAGCAGATAGTAATTTTATTTCGCCTTGGTGTGCTAATACATAGGTTTTGACTAGGTTCAGTCCAATCCCTGAACCTTTTATTTTCCAGCTATCAGGTGTTTGTTGTTGGTAGAATTCGGTAAATATATGCGGAGCCTGTTCGCTACTCACCCCGACTCCCTGATCGGCAAAAAGCATATGTAGATTATGACCCACTATTTGTAGTTTAATCTTAATTTCAGCCCCAGTCGGTGAAAATTTAAGTGCATTGGAAAATAGGTTGCTAATAATGACCCGCATTTTATCACGGTCAGCCGTTATTTTAATATCAATGGCATTGACAGTGACGGTAACTTGTTTTCTATTGAGTAACAACTGATAATCATTGCTAATCTGGTCGATGAGCTGGTTGAGATTAAATTGTGAATAATGCATGGAGGCAGATCTTGAGTTTGCCTTTTGAAATTCCAGTAAATTTTCAATTAAGCTATTTAAGCGCATGTTCGCAATTTGTAACAATTCAATAATTTTATGTTGTTCGGTATTTAATTGACCCACAAATTCTTCTTGTAAAAGCCCTGTACCTTCAATAGCTGTTGCCAAAGGTGTTTTTAATTCATGTGAAATATTTTTAATAAAAAATTGCTTACTATTTTCCAATAAGTTCAGCTCATTTCTGAGCCACTCAAGGCGCTGGCCAATTTCACGTAAATCGCTGGGACCTTCTATATAAATAGGGTGATTAAATTGTGCATGGCCTAGTTTACGAATAGCACGTTCAATATGTTTGATCGGCCGGTTGATTAGATAAAGTAATAGCAAGCCGAGAATCAATGCTATGGGTACTGAAAAGAGTGCTGCTTGTTTCACCTGAGTTTTGAGGGTTTTAGCCAAAGCGGATAATGAGGCTGTTTCTACGCGCATTTGTGCATTGCTTTGCTCAAGAAACTGTTCTGCTTCAGTACGAAGAGCAGTGTATTCTTTGATGTCGTCTGCTACCAGTTGCTTAGTCATTCTTTTTTGACTGACTAAGAGTAAATATTCAGACCCCCTAATAATTATTTGAAAAAAGTTGCCAAATCTACTAAG
>CAZXJK010000263.1:0-4355 GCA_964640895.1 uncultured Methylomonas sp. | reverse complement strand
ACCTAACTTTAACATATTGATTTAAAAGGTATTTTGTTTTTTAGTTTCGACAGTGAGCCACTCTGATGAGCCACTACGAACTAATCATGAGTGTAAAAGCACCTACATACCTATATAAAAACCGACACGGAGTATTTTATTTTCGTGTTGTCATTCCAAAAAAAATTCAGCAATATTTTACTCATAAACGAGAGATAAAACGTTCTTTAAGGACTGAAAATAAACATGTTGCTTTAAAACTTTCTCGTCTATATATGGTCGATTTTGATAAATTATTAACAGAAATAAAAAGCGGTAAACGCAAAACTAGCGCACTAATCACAATAAAAGATGTGCAACTGCCTAATGGATCAACACTTGGTGAAATTTCCATCGATCATGGAAATGCACAGTCAGAATATGAAGCATTAATGGCGATTATTAATTCAGATTCACCTGGTAATATCGGTAATCAATCATCTAATATTAATAGCACTTCCTCCATAAATAGTTCCCTTACTCTTAGTGAAGTTTGCGATCTATATTTTGAAGCAAAGTAAAGTAACTACTCAGCGTATTTGATGGATTGAACAAAATCACAAAGCGAACTCAGGCAGCTTTCCCTCAAATACAAGGTTCATTGCTTGAGTCGCACTCATGCCTTGTTTACGGCAGGTTGCTAAATATCCTCTGACACGACAAAATATTTTAGCCCCATCCATGCTACGAAAACATCCCGATATTTTTTGATGAACTTTTGGGCTACCAACTTAAGACGGGACAGTTTGAATAACAGGGGGACTTCAATAATTCCCAGAAGGCACATATCACATGTATCCCCTCTAGGCGTTTATTTTACTGGTGTCCCGTCTTAAGTTGGTAGCCTATTTTGGCATAAATAGCGCTGTGTGCCTTCCGCACTTTTACCAGATTTTATTATTTTAGTACTGTCACACTGTGGACAGTGAATTTCTTGATAGCATGTCATACTTTTCAAGTATACAGTAAACAACATGTTTGACCCACCACCCATTATTCGTACACGCTCCTAAACTTTATCTAAAATTAATTCCAAAACTATACGGCTACCAAAGTAGGCTAATAATAGTGATACGAAGCCATATAATGTCCAACGTACTGCAATCTTGCCACGCCACCCATAACGACTTCTACCAATTAAAAGCCCTGCAAACATTATCCAAGCCAAAATGGAAAATAAAGTCTTATGGGCTAAGTGTTGGGCAAATAAATCATCGATAAATAGGAAACCACTCAGTAAGGAAACGCTTAAAAAGAATAAGCCTATACTGATAATTTGAAACAATAAGGATTCCATTGCTTGCAATGGTGGTAAAGCAAGAATAAAACGTCCTGGATGGTGGTTGCGTAACTGTTTGTTTTGTAGTGTCAGCAATAAAGCTTGCACTGCAGCAATGGTGAGTAAACTAAAAGCAATAATTGAACTTAGAATATGTGCCTTCATTTCAGGTGAATACTCTTGGTGAGTTTGCACAGGGTTGGGGAAAATATAATCTAAGGCTAACATGAGTGCAGCAATAGGAAATAAGGCAATACCTAACTTTTCGACAGGTTTAGAAAAAGCGGCAAGAATGATTAAAAAAGTAATAATCAAAGTAATAAATGACGTGGTATGGAAAAAACTAAAGTCAAGCCCTTGGGAGTTCTTGACATCGATTACCATAGCTCCCAAATGAGTTAGTGCTGCAATCCAAGCGAGTATTAATGCGCGTTTTTTATGCTGGTTTTCATTAATATCAGCGAGTAGCGAATAGCTGCTTGCTAGATAAAAACAGAATGCCAAACCTTCGAGTAAATTTAAATTCATAATGGTATAGCGCTATGAGCTAGACTTTAAGGGTAAAAGTGACTGGACCATCGTTAGTCAATGAGACTTGCATATCGGCACCAAATTGTCCCAATGCAATGCTACGATAGTTATTTTTTGCATGTTCAATAAAATAATTAAAAATCGCTTTACCGTGCTCGGGTGTAGCCGCAGCCGTAAAACTAGGTCGGTTACCTGAGTTGGTATCTGCCGCTAAAGTAAATTGTGGTATTAGTAATAAACCACCTTCGATAGCTTGCAAGTTCAAGTTCATGCGGCCTTCTGCATCAGGAAAAATACGATAATTTAAAATACGTTCTAGCAGCCGCCGAGCAGATTTTTCAGTATCCAATTTCTCTACAGCCACTAAGGCCATGATGCCACGTTCTATTTTTCCTACTTCTGTACCTGCAATACTAACCTGTGCTTGGCTAACGCGTTGAATAATTGTAATCATAGTGTAAAGGAATTAATTAACCCAATAAACTTTCTAAGGCCATCATAATAATAAAGCCAATCATCAAAGCAAAGGTCGCATAACGTGAACGGCCTTTTGAGTGCGTTTCAGGAATAATTTCTTCTGAAATAACAAACAGCATAGCACCTGCAGCAAAGCCCATTGCAAAAGGTAATAAAGGTGAAAATACAGACACCATAGTAATACCTAATAAACCACCAACAGGTTCTACCAGTCCTGTTAAGGTTGCAATACCCACCGCTTTCCATTTGTTATAGCCTAAAGCGACTAAAGGGAGGGCAACCGCCAAACCTTCTGGGATATTTTGTAAGGCAATCGCAATCGCTAATACGATACCGTTATGCATATCGCCTGAGCCAAAACTTACACCGACTGACATACCTTCAGGAAAATTATGAATAGTAATGGCAAAAATAAACAACCAAATCTTTTGTAAGGATTTCGTATGATCACTGAGGTCTTCATTAAAATGAATATGTGGTAATTTACTATCAGCCAAGTGTAAGAACAAAGCACCAAATAACATCCCTGCAGCCACGACCCATAAGCCTTTATCAGGCCATAGTTCGTTACCATATTCTATGCCAGGTAATAATAAAGAGAAAGAGGTCGCTGCAAGCATAACTCCTGCGGCACCGCCAAGTAAGCCATTAAAAACGTTATTGGAAACTTCTTTAAAAAAAGCAGCAGGTAAAGCACCTAGTCCCGTTGCCAACCCAGCTAAGACACTAGCGAGTAAACCAATCGCCGCAATAGAGCCAAAGAATAAATATAAACTGCCAAACGCCAATATTTGTGACAATACAAATAGCCCAGCAAGTACTAACCAACGCTGTTTACTAGGCATAGCTTGCAGCTTTTGGTATTGTGTATTGGCCTCTAGTTTTGCATGACATTTGTCAAAAAGGGTTACTGTTGCTTGACCGCTCATATTTTCTCTCTTAGTATCTGAACTTGAATGCAGTTATTGTATAGAGAATTCGGCTAGCGACAATGATTTTTTTAGTCTCTAAAGAATTGTCTTCATAAATTCTGCTACCTTATCTACTCAAAGTATATTTAACCAATGAGAAAGCTAAATAACGGATTACAATTGTTACTACTTTGTATAGTAACTCAGCTCAGCCAGGCTGCTGTATTTCATTGGACTGATGTCCAAGGGCGCAAACATTATTCTGATAGCAAACAGCACAATGCCACTGAATATAGTATTCGTAGAGACTATAGCTATTATGCCGTACAAAAAGTTTACGATGGCGATACTATTCAATTAATTGATGGTCGTAAAATACGTTTATTAGGTATTAATACACCCGAAGTAGAACATTCGCGTAATGAGGCTCAGGTTGGTGGGGATGTGGCCAAACAATGGTTAATCCAACAATTAGCAGGGACAAAAGTTAGGTTGGAATTTGACCAAGAAAAACAAGATAAATACCACCGTTATTTAGCACATATTTTTACCGGACAAGGTTTGCATATTAATCTTGAGTTAGTGCGTTTAGGTTACGCAAGTCTCAATGTTTTCCCACCCAATTTAAAATATGTCACTGAGTTATTAAAAACAGAGCAGACAGCAGAAGCACTGCAAGTAGGTATTTGGAAGTATGCAGATTATTTACCTAAAACAGCTATACAGCTAACTAAGAAAAACAGTCGTGGTTGGCAGCGAGTTGTTGGACAGGTGGAATCTATAAAATACACGCACAAGAGCGTGTATTTGCAACTTGATGGCCAATTTTCTATACGCATCAGTAAGGATAACTTACAATATTTTGGTGACCTAGATGCTTTAAAAGGACGGCAGATTGAGGCTAGAGGTTGGGTAAGACGCTATAAACAAGGTTTTACAATGTTGATACGACATTCTAGTGCTATTAAAGAGTTTGAGTAATAACAAGATGGTTAACTGGAAAAATAAGACCCTTGATTTGGTTTTTATACTCACCTTAAAGTCAATACCTTCGCCAAATTAAAGAGAAATTTTAATCCCAGAGGGATGGTCAGAAGTCGGTAAAATACTGGATTACCACACCACAGTAGCTACCAAAA
>CAZXJK010000262.1:0-4364 GCA_964640895.1 uncultured Methylomonas sp. | reverse complement strand
GATTTGGGTCCTACCTGTATTATATTAATAAAAAAAAAAAAAAAATCCGTGTAAAGCCAACCACACCCCCCACCCCCCCCCCCCCCTCCTATAAACTATTCCAGACTTTTTCTAGGCGTTTTGCCGAGATTGGATAAGGTGTTTTCAATTGCTGTGCAAATAATGACACTCTAAACTCTTCAATCATCCAGCGAAAAGCTTCACCTTCCGGATTGACCAACTCATTCTTTTGCCGTTTCTCGACACTCTGCCAAAACCATTGCTGAAATTTTGCCATTTCCTGCATTTTTTGCTGATCTTTGGCAGGCTGTTGCAGCATGGTTTCCATACGGGCAGTAATGGCTTTTAAATAGCGCGGAAAATGGCGTACCTGTTCATAAGCCGTCAAGGTTAAAAATCCTTGGTAAAACAAACGTGTTAATTGTTGCTGCACATCCTGTACTGCGGGTTCTTGCTGTGGAAAGCCAGCAATTTTTTGTTTTATTTGCGCATAATCTGCCAAGGCCTGCACGACACTATTGCCAATTGTATTCGCTATATTCATCAGTTCAGCTTTGTTCTCACGTAAACTTTGTTCAAACTGTTGCTCTGTGCGGATGATCTTACCACTGACAAACACGGATTTGATAATCAAAGCCAGCATATCTTGTTTATAGCTGTCACTCATAATATCTTTGCTTAAATCAGGGTGTTTGGTTAAGCGGTTATAGGCTAATTCAGCTTCTGGCGAGAACGGCAAGTTTTTCAGTATGTATTTGGCTTCTTTTTTCAACTGTAATTGAAACAAACGCAACAAACCTCTTTCGTGCTGTAATGCTGCTTTTTCTTGGGTATCTAAAATACGTACACCGACTGAATCACCTTCATCAATGATCGCAGGATAACCAATAAAATTTTGCCCATTTTGTTCAAATTGATACACTTCAGGCAATTCATCAAAGGCCCATTTAATACAGCCGGTAAAATTTAATTCATCCTCAGCCAATTGATTAAAGCTATCGCCTGCCGCTTCGGTATATTTACGCTGCAAGGCTTTAAGGTCACGACTATTATCAACTTGTTGCCCCTGCTCATCAATCACCCGAAAATTCATGCGTAAATGATCAGTTAGTATCTCTTTATTCCATGCTGTTAATGGGATCGCTTCACCAGTTAATTTACGTAAGCGCATCGCCAGCCATTCATATAAAGAGCCTTTACCCTCTGGCTCTACTTCCAAACAGCGTTCTACTGTATTAGGGACTGGCACAAAATGTTTACGCAATTGTTTGGGTAAGCCTTTGATCAGAGCTGTCAACTTTTCTGCCAAAAGCCCTGGCACTAACCATTCAAACGGCTGTTCAGCTAATTGATTCAACTGATGCACAGGAATAATAAGTGTTACCCCATCTTCCTCATGCCCTAGTTCAAAGCGGTATTGTAACGACAGTACTAAACGCCCTACTTGCTTTTCATCGGGGTATTCCCAAGAGCTAATATGGCCTTCGTCATGGCGAGTTAAGTCTTCTTTACTTAAAAATAATAACTTTGGCTGTTCGCGTTCCACCTTTTTGCGCCATTGGTCAAAAGTAATACCATTAACCACCGTTTCTGGAATTTTCTGTTCGTAAAAATCATACAACCACTCTTCATCTTCAATTAAATCAACGCGACGACCTTTATGTTGAATATAGCCGACTTCTTCTAATAACGCCTCATTGGCTTTAAAAAAGGGCGCTCGGGTTTGATAATCATGTTCTACCAAGGCATTACGAATAAACATTTGCCGCGCAGCTTTGGGATCCACATGTTCATAGGGAATCTTGCGCCGACTTTGCAAGGTCAAACCAAATAATAAAGTACGCTCATAAATAGCACCACGCGCTACTTTTTTCTCCCAATGCGGATCAAAATGATTCTTCTTGATCAGATGCTCGGCACAACGCTCAATCCATTGTGGTTCTATTTTGGCCACACAACGCCCATAGACTTTACTGGTCTCAACTTGCTCCGCTGCCATCAACCATTTAGGGCGTAATTTATATTGTCCCGAACCAGGAAAGATATAGAACTTTAAATTACGTGCACCTAAATATTCATATTGCTCATGCTTAAAACCAATATTGGATAACAACCCTGGTAATAATGCTTGGTGTACGGCTTCATAAGAGGCTTCCGTACTATTCACCTTGAATTTTAATTCGCCTTTAATGACTTGCAGAATCTGAGTATGCACATCATGCCATTCACGTAAGCGTACATAGGATAAGAAATTTTGTTTACACCATTTACGCAATTGATTATTGGATAAGTGTTTTTTACGATCTTCTACGGTATTCCAAATATTAACAAAGCTGAGAAAATCTGAACCTTCGGCAATAAATTCTGCATGCTTGGCATCAGCCTGTTGCATTTTATCGGCCGGCTTTTCGCGTGGGTCTTGAATGCTTAAGCCTGAAACGATAATGCTCAGTTCATTGAGACAAGATAATTCATTAGCGGCAAGTAACATACGAGCTAATTTTGGATCAACTGGCAGTTTGGATAACTGTTGCCCAATAGCTGTAATTTTGCCAGCTTTATCTAGCGCATGCACTTCTTGCAAGGTATTTAAACCATCACGAATCATTTTATCTTCGGGTGGCTCAACAAAAGGAAAATCGCGAATATCTCCCAATTTTAAACTAGCCATCTGCAAAATGACTGAAGCCAGACTGGTACGTTTAATTTCAGGCTCGGTAAACTCAGAGCGGCTTAAATAATCCTCATGAGAATAAAGGCGAATACAAATACCCTCAGCAACCCGACCACAACGCCCTGCCCTTTGATTGGCACTGGCTTGCGATACCTTTTCTATGGGTAGGCGCTGGATTTTACTACGATGACTGTAACGACTAATGCGCGCATGCCCGACATCAATGACACTGCGAATTCCTGGTACTGTCAGTGAGGTTTCGGCAACATTGGTCGCCAAGACTATTCGACGTTTACCTGCTTTGCTTTTAAACACTCGCTCTTGCTCGCTAACACTGAGCTTGGAATAAAGTGGTAAGACTTCAAAGCGGCCATTATTATGCTTACGCAAGGATTCGGTAGTTTCCCGAATATCGCGCTCACCACTTAAGAAAATAAGAATATCGCCAGAAATATCACGATACAATTCATCCACCGCACCTAAAATGGCGAGTTGTACATCATTCGTGGTTTCATCTTCTTCCTCATCTTGCTCGATGGGACGATAACGCATTTCCACTTGAAAAGTACGCCCCGAGACATTAATGATCGGCGCATTGAAAAAATGTTCGGCAAAACGTTCCGGGTCTATGGTCGCTGAAGTAATAATCAGTTTTAAATCAGGCCGACGTGGTAATAACCAACGCATATAACCCAAGAGAAAATCAATATTTAAACTGCGTTCATGGGCTTCATCAATAATGATGGTGTCATATTGGTTTAGATAGGGATCATTTTGTGATTCGGCCAGCAAAATCCCATCAGTCATTAATTTTATTAATGAACTGTCACGGGTTTTGTCTTGGAAACGAATTTTATAACCGACGGCATGACCAAGAGGTTGTTTTAATTCTTCTGCAATTCGATCTGCTACGGTGCGCGCAGCAATACGCCTTGGTTGCGTATGGCCTATTAAGCCAGCGGCACCGCGACCAATCGATAAACAAATTTTAGGTAATTGGGTGGTTTTACCTGAGCCAGTTTCACCACAAATAATAACCACTTGATTCTGCTGAATCAGTTCGGCAATCTCATCTTTTTTACCTGAAACGGGTAAATCAGGAAATTCCAATACCGGAAAACTATCTAAACGGGCATTCCGCTTTTCTATCGACTGCTTGAGCTTGAGTTCCAATTGTTGCAGTTTGTCTTGGACTTCTTTGCCTTTTCTCAGTTCATTACGCAAACGGTCTAACTGACGTTTAATCGGTTGCCGGTCTTTATTGAGTGTTTTTTTAAGGTTTTGGGAAATTTTCTGGAGCAGTTGTTGCGATGACATAGAGTGTTAGAATGCTGAAAAGATCAATTTCGGATAATCATTACCATGCACCTGCATGGGATATTGTTGGTGATGCGTCACTGCTACTAAGTTAAGGTTTATATCTGCATATAAACCATAATCTATACGAGAATTTAAACTACATTATAATTTGCTGGGTTAGGCACATGGAAACACACATCATCCATCTTTACTAGTTTTTTTGTCCGTCATCAGTACTGTAGCAACAGTTACGTAGCCTGCTATGCGCCTATTGCTACAGCACTGATGACAAACAAAAATCCTGCCCAAATATTGGATGCTTATTTATTTCCAAGTGCCTTATGTTGTTTGATCTAGATCAGTCTTTAAAGTTGACCACTTACTAAAAGCA
>CAZXJK010000261.1:0-4366 GCA_964640895.1 uncultured Methylomonas sp. | reverse complement strand
GCCAAAATGAGGGGAAGTCTAAGGCAACCTAAAAGTCGCTTTTCGACAGCCTAGGACGAGTCCAGAGCTTCACGAAAGTTCATAGAGCTACAGTCCGCTAATTGTCCAGTGATTTGTTTATCACCTGTTAGCCTAATATAGCACTCACGAATAGAGCGAACACTATTATCGGAAGGGTTAAAAAAAGCAGTAAGCATGCTTCTTGATTTATCAACCTGGTCATGGGTAACCGTTACAGGCGGGGTACGTTTTGATAGTCGATTTGCAAAAGAGTCGGGGACATAAACCATAATTATTCCTTATTTATTAGTTAATTTTATTAGCGTAGAACTGGATAGCCAGCAGCTGTCAGTTCTATTAATATTTGATTTTTTCTCTCATTAGATTCTGACGTATAACGTACAGAGCTACTTTCTAGAAAAGGCGTTAGCGTATTACCATTACCATGCTCAATAGTAGGCAGGCGTATATCCCCATCAAAACCATTAGAGTTCCCCGTATGCAATTGAATCATCAAGTCTTGTACTGCCTGTATTTGCAGAACGGTTTCACTGATTTCAGGTACAAGGCCGTGGTAATGTGTGGCCAATGCACTAAAGCGAGTATTTAAATATTGCCCTAGCTCTTGTTTGCATTGGTTATGTACTTCATTCCGCTCTGATTCTTGCTCCTGCTTGTTTGCCATAATATTTTTATGTACGGCTTCGATGTCAGAAAGCTCTTGCTGTGCTGCTAAAATTCCCTCTAGCATCTCCTCCACGGTATACCCGTATTCATTTTCAGTATCACCTTGCATGGCCTCATAGCTCAATTGCTCAATACGGCGTTCATCCAGTTCCGCAATAGTGTTTTGAAGGGCTGTTTTTCTAGACAGCATATCAGCACTTACCTTATTGGATTTTTGTATGCAAAGGCTGATTTCTTGGTACTTTTTCATGCTGGGAATAATCAACTTATTGTTGTCATTACCTTGTTTTTCTTCATCACCAGATGCTGAAAATAACGCAGGGAAAAAGCGTTTAAAAATAGTGTCTTTTAGTGGGTTGGTAAGGTTCATTGCTTAAGTCCTTTCTAGGGTGTAAATGCTAGGGCTACTGTAATTACGCAGTTCAGAAAATGGTAATAGAGCTTTATTAAACAGTTTTAATTAAATGTAAAGTTTTAAAGAGCATTAAAACTGCAATCATTTTTAAGCCTGTTTAATACTGCCTTGCGACTCTTAAACTATCAGTGTATATACATCATGAGCAATAAATTAAGCGATATGGTAATAACAGAATTGAAGCAGTTTACTTACGAAGAGGTCTTAAAAGTATCTGGGTGCAAAAAAGTAGCTAACCTATCAGTTATTGCTACCGTAAAATGTATTTCACTAAGTTTTAAGGTTGGAAATATCTATATTCCTGTGATAGATGACCAAAAAAGGAAGGAAGAATATAGTAATATCCGAAAGGAGTTTGATGGGCATAACCATGCTGAGCTGGCCATAAAATATGGAAGAAGCTTGCAGTGGATTTATAGAGTATTAAAAGGAAAGATGCGGGCAGAGTTAAAAAATAAAAAGACAAATTTAATGGAGGTTATAGAGGATTATTTACCCAAAGAATTTATCTTACTAGGTGTCCCTGATGAGCACGCAAAATCCATAGGTAAAGAAATCGCTAGGCACCTTATACAGAAGTTCCCTGGTATTAGTTTTAACGTCCATCAACGTCATTATGAATAAGCATACCAAGCTGTGGGTTGGCTCTTGTAATTATGATTTAAGCGGGACTAGATTGGACTAGGTGGGGTGAGGTTTTGCCTTTTTTGGGCAATGAGTGCCTATAAGTATTTTGTAGAACTTTCTGGCGCAGGGATAAAGTATATTTTTCATTTTTTATAAGGGCATGATTTATAATATAAAATATATATTATAGTTTTGAGTTTGATTTTATGGCTTGACAAGTAATTCAGAATAGAAAACCTAAAGCCGCTAAGATAATATCAAGGCGGTTTTTTATGCCTAGTGAAAATTTAGGAACGGTTAAAGACCTAATGACGTGATTGAATAGGTTTGTATAAGGCAAAGCTGAGAGGAAATATAAAAGTGCAGACTGAGCTGGCGAACCACTCACAGACCCTAGGGCTACCTGACGCGCCGTGTGTGTATCTGCACCGCGTTTGATTCTAGCATGAAATTATAACTAACAAAAACGAGAAATGCGAAATTGTTGCTGTGGCGGTTATGATTGCCATTATTTAATTACTTTGTACTATGCAGTTTCTATAAGTGCCAAGCGGACGCAACAAAAAAAAGGGCACACGTACGGGCACATACTAAAACAACTAAAAAATAAATATTTTAAAAATCATATAGTTAAATATAAACTCTATATTCAGGTGCAGAATATAGAGTAAAGTTTCACTCCGTTTCAGCTCACCCCAACACCCCATAAAGACTGTAGTGGTCTAATAATTTGTGAGTATTATAAGGCTATAAAGGATTACAAGATTATTAGACCACTACAATCTTTCTCACAAATCACACCACGATACGCCCCCCTGGACTTTACAGGCTTTATCGCTTAAAATACCTATAACAAACCCTTTCACTGTATCAGCGAGTATAAATTTGAACCACATAGAGCTTTTTTCAGGTTGCGGCGGATTATCTCTAGGTCTGGAGCGGTCGGGATTTGAACTAACATTTGCCAATGAGATCTCTCCAATGGCAGGGGAAACCTTTGCATATAACTTACTAGATGAAAACTAGAGAAGCTTGCAAAGCAAGGGAAAAATAGTGACAAAGCCTATTGGATTAGCAGCCAGTTTGATGACTTAAGCCGTCGTCTTCGTGAGAATCCATTCGAATACCCAGAGCTTGGAAAGGGCGTAACAGATATCCCAGATGACCTGAGCCTTATTAAAGGTAAGCTATTAGTTGGTAATATTATCCATCTAAACCAACTACTAGAAAATCAACCTAAATTATTAGAGGCCGTTAAAAGCGGATTTGGTAATAATGGTGTAGATCTTGTTTCTGGTGGCCCTCCTTGTCAGAGCTTTAGCCTAGCGGGACTGCGTAAAAAGGACTGCGATAAAAACTCATTGCCTTGGGAGTTCGCAAAGTTTGTTGGCATGGTACAACCTAAGTTCGTAGTTCTTGAAAATGTCACAGGTATACTTCGTGCATTTAAAGAGGATGGTGTTAGTTACCACGCATGGTTTGAAGTCGCTAAAGCTTTTGCTGGCAAGGGCTATATTCCTCTTTGCTTACATATCAATGCCCGATTAGCTGGAGTTCCTCAAAACCGACCTCGCTTCATCATGATCGGTATTAGAGAAGATGTTTATCAAGGTATATCGACATCTTTCTGTCATGCAGAAAATATATTATTTTCACCATGTATTGACCTATTTCAGAGAATAAAAGCCGGTAAGGTCGTTGATATCAATAACTACCATTGCTTTGATGCCAAAGAAAAGAAGGACTGTGATTTGTTCCGCAGCTCATTCCTCTCCTCTCTGGTAGATCAAGAAGATGTCTCGGTAAAAGAGGCCATCCATGACTTGCGATTAAATACGTCGAGTAAAAAATCTGACTTTGTCGTGAAGTTAAATAATCAGTTTGAATCCGTATTGGGTAAGATGGTATCGACAATTAATCATGACCCGAGAAATAATAGTGATTTAGTCAAAAGAAGATTCAGAATATACCAAGTGATACAGAAATGTAGCCGAGATGTGGGTAAACAGGTATCTAGTATATTAAAAGGTGAGTCTTCAAGCCTTTGTGATGCTGCATGGAATGTACTTAAAGACCATGAGTATGTGTCTGAAGAGGGTGACTACATTAAATTTAATACTAAGTTCGATTTCATTAGTTATTTATTGCAACACCCAACTAAAAAACGAACACAAAGAGCACTTGATGCATCTGAGCCAGCACCAGCTGCCTTATCTATACCAGATGATGCGTGTCATTATGATGAGCATGAGCTACGTACATTAACAGTTCGAGAAATGGCTAGGATTCAATCATTTCCAGATGCGTTCATTTTTCGATCAAAAGTGACAACAGGTAGTAAAATGAGGCGCTTTGAGGTACCACAATATACTCAGGTAGGAAATGCAGTTCCTCCACTATTAGGGCTTAAGTTAGGTAATTCTATCCTTGATTTGTTAAATAGACTCCCTACAAATATTTAAGCGGGAAGTCTCATATCCACTTATGTCATAGCCACCACCAGTAGTGTAATTTTCCTCATTAACTTACAATTTCACTTTGTCTTCGATAAATGAAACTAAGTCAACAATAGTGGAAAAAGCCAGCGATTCAGAGTATCTGAAGCTGTCTAAATAAATCAATAGTATAGAGAGCATT